>CATYXQ010000036.1 GCA_958414825.1 uncultured Eubacteriales bacterium
ACTCGCCCATTCGCCAAAGCTCATTGCCCGTACTGCCTGCAATGTGCGGGGTCAAAATCACATTTTCCATACGATAAAAAGGATGATTTTTCTCAGGCGGTTCAGGCATAGTAACGTCCAGCAAAGCCGTCCGATCCGGACACTCGGAAAACGCACGCACAAGATCCGCCTCAACCACCTGCGCGCCGCGACCGGTGTTGATAAACACCGCATGATCCGGCATTCGGGAAAACAGCGCATAATTCAGGATTCCAACCGTCTGCGGCTTGTTCGCCAAATGGTTGGTGACAACATTGCAAACAGAAAAAACCTCGTCAAGCTCCGCCCGAATCACACCAAGCGCGTCAGCCCGCTGGGCAGACAGAAACGGATCATAGACCAAAATTGCAGGCTTGGCAAACGCAAGACCGGAAATGACCAGCGAACCGATCTGTCCAGCGCCGAGCACGCCGATTTTGGCACCGAAATTGCCCGGAAACGCGGCGGCTGTCTTTTTTGCCAACTTCGATTCGCCAGACTTCATCATCCGACATGCGGAAAAAAAGCCTTTCGCCGCCAACAGAATTTGACTGACTGTAAAAGCGGCTACCGGAATGGCATTGGCCGCCCACGCGCTGAACACACGCACGCCGCAATCCAAAAAAGGCCGTGCAAAGCCCTGCACCGATCCCGCCGCATAAAATACCGCGCGAAGCGACGGAAAATACGACCGAATCTCCTCTGCTGAAAAACGCGGCATACCCCATGTGGAAAAAATGAACTCCACATCGGAAAATTCTGCGCATTCCTCCGCTCGGAAATTTCTGCCCGGAAGCGCGCCGCACATTTGCGCCAATCTTTTTTGTACGGCCTCCGAATATACCGAAAAAATCTTTTCGCCGCCCATAAAAATACTCTTCATTTCAAAGGCTCCTCCAGAATCTGTTTCAGCGCCCGCGCCGTGTTTTCAAGGCTCTCAGGCGCGCCGTCATGCATAAATTCAAGCAGCAGCGCATGATCGCGCGTACAATCCAACGCAGAGAGATAACGCCGCCAAACCGGCACGCCTGCTTCCAGCGGATATTTCGCTTTTTGAATCCAATGGAACACGTGTACATTTGTAATCAGCGGCGAAAGCTTCTGCACAGATTCCAAATTATACGCCGCATCCCGCCACTGATTCGGCTGCCAATACATCAAAAGCGCGGGCTGACCAACCGCCTGGATAAAATTCAAAGCCGCGCGCCAGTCATCGGTCAGCGTTCCCGGATGACACTCAAGCGAGAGCGTCATCTTTCTCTTTTCCGCAAGCGCAGCGGCCTTTTGCGCCTCAAGGCGCATAGCTTCAAGCGTCTCCGGCAAAACCGAAGAGGAGGCCTGCGTGCCGCACCATATACGCACCGAGGAAACGCCAAGCGCTTCGGCCGTGTCCAGAATAACCGGCAACTGTGCGCTCTGCCCCGCGCCGATTCGATAATAGCTGCCATAGGAAGCACAGCGCAGTCCGAATTTCTCTGTCAGCCGCGCCACACGCGCCGCATTGCCGAAATCTCCGGGCGGCACATGAACGTCGCCGCCCCACTCGATACAAAAAAGTCCGGTATGCGCTGCCAGAGTCACAATCTGCCGGGGCGAAAGCGCGCGAAAAGAAACCGAACATAAACCGGGTAAAAACATAAACATCCCCCCGCCGCTTTTTAGAACCGCAATTCAGCGGCGCAACAGCGCCGTGCTGAAATTTTCCGGTTTGTTTTGTTATTTTACCATGTCATCCACATTTTTGCAAGAGAAAACCGCCGGGAAACCGGCGGTTTTGACCGTCGAAAAAGCAAGGTTTTCCGACGATGGGGCATATCTACGAAATACTTGTTTTCCGACTAAACAGCTTTCGGAAACGATACGATAAACACACGAAAAAATACGCGATATGATCCGAATAATTGGTTTTGCTGTATTTTTTCAAAATGCGGAAAAACCGCCCTTCAAAATAATCGTTCCAAAAAGCCGCACGGTCTTTCTCAGGCACAGCGGCAGGCGGCTGATTTGTAAGGCAAATTTCGCCCTTTGCCGATGCAACCTCAAAATCCTGCAAAGAGTTTTGACAAATTTCAAGCAGCCGCGTTCCGCGCTTGCTGCCAACGACGGCGGCCACCGCGTTTCCGGCATCCCCGTCTGCAATACAGGATAAATGAATATCCGAAACGCACAGTCCGGCAGAAAATTTACAAGTATAACAAGCAGGTCTTAAAATCAGTCGCTTTTTCAGCCAGGAAGCATAATTGTCGCGGCGCACTCTTTTCCCGGCAGCCGTCATTTCACAGTGCATCCAGCGCGCAGCAGGATCGCTGTACAGCTTTACATCGTTCAGTTTCGCGTCGTATAATCGTTCACAATACTGTGTATACCGTTTCCAAACAAGCGGAGAAGCCGCTCCATGGCACGCTGTGTCACATGTAATCAAATCAGCGTCCTCCGCCAATTCTCCGAGATAAGCATACAATCCGGAAACCTCGCAGGGTCTGCCGAAAAACAGCACCGGCGTTCTATGCTCAAGATATTTCCGAATCTGCTCATAGCTGTTTTGAAGATCGCTTTGCAGACTGCTTGTGCAGTTCAAAAGCGAAGCGCTTTTCAGCGTATCGCAGCGCATATGAATCAGCCAATGATCGTCCTGATACTGCGCGCCGAACACAACGCCCCCAAATCGGACAAAACCATCGGCCAAACGGCGGCAAAAATAATTGAGCACATCAAAATCCAAGTCTTGAAATGCATTGTAGCGTGCCAGAAACACGTCTCCGAGTTCGTTATTTTTTTTCATCGGATTGACAAACGAACAATTGACGCCGCTGCCCGCGCTGCTGCAAGCTCCGCAATGGATGCAAAGATCCGCCCGAAATCCCGGATAGAAAAACCCCTCTCCGTCAACTTTCAGCTTCAGCGCTTTGGTCGGGCATTTCAGCACGCACAGACCACAGCCGCTACACAACGTTTTATCCACAGTGATATTGCGAAGAAGATCACGCAAAAAAGTCGCCCCCTTACCTTTTGCTCAGTCCATAATCTTCATTGATGGTTTTATTTTATCATATTGCACATATTTTTGCATAAAAACGTTTTATATTGTTCAAATATGTCCTCGAATTGAAAATATCAGCATATATGATAGGAAAAAACGGCCGACTGAATCCAGTCGGCCGTTTTTCGAAAACGTCTTACCGTGCGTTCTCTTCAACGAGACATGCCGGCGTCTTCGGCTGATAAGACAGTCCTGTAGAAGGCATACCTGCACCTGCATTGGCGATGTTCTCAATCAAATCCGCGAGAAAATCAAACATGCTTATGCACCCCCTTTCTCTGTACCTTTGCGATTGCCATAAATATAAAAACCAGCGTAACCGTCAGCACTGCCACGCATAGACAGCGCCGTACCGACGGTATATCCGGCAGCAACGCCATACCCATCAGAATCAAAAGTGAAAACGAAACAGTCAACCCCATCGACATTCGGCGGCTTTTGGCGATATGCTTCGGACCAATCGGACAATTGGGATGGAGCACAGGCGCATTGCAGAGAATATAAACGGATGAAATCAGCAGGCATCCGAGCAAAATCCATCTGGGCTCCCGCATACGCAAAAGTCCCTCAACCCCAAGCATAACCGCAACAAAGGAAAGATTGGACACAACAAAACATCCGCCATATGTACCGCAATGATAACCGCCCGAACAGATCCTCAGCAAAGTAAAAATAAACAAATACAAAACTGCCGAGAAAAAGTCAAAAACGACCGCGCCGATAACCGTGATACTTATCATGCCGAAAAGCGTCGATAGTATAAGCATGAATCCGTACACATAGATCTCCCGATTGCGTTTTTTTTCCGCACAGCGGAAAATCAGGGAATCCGCTAAAAAGCAGGAAATTTTTTCCAACATCTGTTCATCACCAAAAATAATATAGCACAGAATACAGAACTGTTATACACCGCGTCCGTATTCTGCGCTATTTCGTCTTTGAATTACATATTTTTACAACTTGTCGGCATTTTTGAGCAAAATTCGCGTTTTGAGGCAAAAACCATCACCGATGTGCTCCACACGCCCCTGATACCGATCCACAATAAACCGAATCATTTGAGCATCGCACCCATACGCGCGCTTTGCCCCGCGCGCCGTGTCCCCCCGTTTGGCCTCCTGCGGATGCGCTTTCACCAAAATCATGAGCATGGCGTCGGCCGACGTTATCGAAACTTCAACAAAGCGTTTTTGCGGATCAGGAATTTCAGCCGCAGATTCCAGCGCGCCGTCCAAAAGATTGACCAGGAGCGCGCAGATATCGACCGTCTGAATTTTCACATCCTCCGGGTATGCCGCATAAATCGAAAGCGTCACATGCATCTCCCTCGCTTTGTCAGCCTTGTTGTTCAGAACGGCGTCCACAACCTCATTGCCGGTATAGCGCCGCATTTGAACAGTCGGCTGTCCGTCAGCCAGCATCTTCAAATATTTGCCGAGTTCCTCATACTGTCCCGCTTCCGCCATCGCGTTCATGACGCGCAGGTGATTGTGAAAGTCATGTGATACTTTCGCAATTTCGGAATACGCCCGATTTAAACGTATGCTGTTATCCTCAAGCGTATCCGCTTTAAAGGCCAGCACATCCCGCTCAATCCGCTGCGTCTTCATATTAGAACAGGCCGCAACCAGTATCCAAAGACCCGCAAAAAACAAAAGCATAAACAGCCACGCAATCAACACCGATTTTTTGATCTCCGCCGCGTCCCCTACCAAAACCGCGTTAATCAGAAACTGCATGAAAAAGAAACAAAACATTCCTGAGACGATCAGAGCCAGGCTGACTTTGTTGTTCATTTGAATGCGGCGTCCGCGTTTACGCCGACGCGCAATCAAGTACACTGCAATCAGAGAAAACTGCTGAAACCAGATGTACGCCGCCCGCGCGCCCCCTGCTTCGGTAATAATCGTCACGGTATTATCGACTTCATATAAAAGCTCAACAATAAATACAATCAAAAAATCATACGCCGCTATTATAACATAATAAATTACGGAAACACTGAGCGTCTGAATAAAATTCGCCCGATACAGCCAAAGCGCCAGCAAAGAAGCGACTGCCGCCACAACCGCCGTAAGCACAAAAGAAAACAGCGAAACCGCATTCAGCCAGTACAGCATTAACGTCAGGGCAAGGCCGCCGAGCACACAGGCTCCCCAATGCTTCCGCCCGGAAAAACGTTTTTCAAAAAACAAACTATAAACACAGCATAAAATGTAACATTCCAGAAAAAAAGCAATATTTTCCGAGACTATATAAAACCACGTCATACTTTTATTTTTTCCTCATTACGGCAGACTTCTCATTTAAAAATCACGCTCTCTGCGTTCGTATTCTCTTTCGACTGCTCCTCAGCGTCATTCTTTTCATGCACCACATTAAGCAAAACCCGCGCTGTGAAAAATCCGTCTTTGCACTTCTGATTCATGTTTCCGTTATACCGCTCGATCACCGACCAGATAATTTTCAGTCCGTATCCATGTATGCGTTTATCGGCTTTGCTTGTGACGCCCCGGTTTGCAATGCGCACATTTTCAGCCACCGCATTTTTCACCTGCACCATCAACATCGAGTTGACCGCGCCGATCGTAATCTCCACAAAACGCTTTTTCGGATCCGCAATTTTAATACTGGCTTCAATCGCATTATCCAAAAGATTCACCAGGAGCGCACAGATATCCACCGAGCGAATTTGCACCCTCGGCGGATAACTCGCATGGATCGAAAACATCACATTCTGCATTCGCGCTTCCTGCGCCTTATTGTTCAGAACAGCATCTACAATCTCCACGCCGGTATACATCTGCATCCGCAAAGGCGGCTGTTCATCGGTCAATACCCGCAAATATCTGCGTACTTCTTCGCACTGTCCCGCATACATCATCGAATTCATTGTACGCAGATGATTGCCGAAATCATGCGAGACTTTGGCAATCTCGGAATACGCCTGATTCAAACGCATACTGTTTTCCTCCAGCGCGTCCACCTTGGAAGCAACCACGTCCTTTTCAATCTTCTGCGCCTCTATCTTGGAATATGCCGCGACCAGCGCCCAAATACCGACGAAAAACAAAAGCATAAACAGCCACGCGATCAACACTGATTTTTTAATCTCCGCCACATCTCCGACCAAAACTGCGCTGATCAGATACTGCATAAAGAAAAAGCAAAGCACACCGGAGACGATCAGCGCAAGGCTGACCCGGTTGCCCAACTGAATACGGCGCTTTTGTTTATTTCTCCGCATCAAAATCAAGTATACCGCGATCAGCGAAATTTTCTGGAACCAGATATACGCGGTTCGCGCCGGTCCCACCACGGTGCTAATGGTCAGGGTAAAGTTGTCCACTTCAAATAACAGTTCAACAATGGATACGATCAAAAAATCATACGCTAAAATCAAAACAAAATAAATCACGGAAACGCTGAGCGTTTGAATTAGATTTGCCCGATAAAGCGCAAGAGCTATAAGCGACGATACCGTCACCACGGCGGCCGAATTGAAAAAGGAAAACAACGCAAGCGAATTCAACCAGGCAAGCATAACCATCAAAATAAAACCACTAAGCACACATGCGCCGGTATGCCGCCACCTGGAAAGACGCTTTTCAAAAAACAGGCTATATGTACAGCACAATATGTAACATTCCAGAAAAGAAACCAAGTTCTCGGAAAGCGTATAAAACCATGTCATAACCTATTGCCCCAATATTCCAAAAGTTTATCTTTCATTTGACGCTGATGAGAACGGCTAACCGGCAGACGCGTACCGCTTTTACACAGCAGTTCGTCCCGCTCAAAGCTTTCAACATAAGCCAGATTGACAACACATCCCCGATCTACCGCAAAAAACTGATCGGGATCCAGTTCTTTACGCACTTCAAAAAGCGGAAGCCGAACCTTAAGCTCACGCTGATTTTTACAATAAATCACAACATACTTGCCCTGCTTTCTGATATAAACGATCTGTCTGTACGGCAATTGCTCGCAAATGTCCGCCCTGCAAACCAGAAGCGTCTCTTTATCCCGCTCTTTCAGCACATTATATGCATCCAAAATATAGTTACTGAGTTTTACATTTAATTCACTTTTATGCAAATACCGAAAAATATCAAGCTCATAGGACTGCGCCGCATACTGGATATAAGCAGTTAAAAAAATAATGACACTGTCCGGAAAACGCTTTTTGATCTCATGCGCCATATTGAGACCATTATAGAACGGCATATCAATATCCAAAATTGCCAAGTCTACCGGCATGTCCTCTTCAAGATCAAATGAAAAATTTCTGGAATCAGTGTACTCGCTGATGTTTAACCGAACCGCCTCCGAAGACAGCGCATGTACCAAAGTCTTTTTTGTCTCTTCCAAAATTGCAGGGTCATCATCACACAAAATACAATTTAATGTCACGTCAGTCACTCCTCAAAATATACTCTACAGTCAATCTTCGGTTCTGGTCAAAAAACGTTCAAAATTGACCGTTTACGACCAAATAATACAAAAGCTTCCATTTGCATTTCTGTACTTTTACCGAACCAATATTATCATATCACGATTTTACATTTTTTTCAACTTTGCCGCGCATAATTTTAACATAGTTTCCTTTTTCAGTATAGAAATATTCGAGCGCAAAGCGGTTCTCCAGCAAGATCCGTTTCGCTTGGACTTTCCTCCCATGACTTACATACATTCGGACGGCAATACGTTCCTTTTTTACAACGCAAAAACCGCCCCGGCATTGTTTTTCAATGCCGGGGCGGTTTTTTCAAACATTCGTTATAAGATAATACAGATCAGGCCGCCGCTTCCCTCATTAATCACACGCTCAAGCGTTTCAGAAAGGCGTTTCTGCGCGTCCTCCGGAATATTCTGCAACTTGGTGTGCAGTCCCTCATTGACCAGTTCGTAGAGTGATTTTCCAAGCATGTTGGTATCCCAAATCTTTTCCGGATCGCTGCCTACCGAGGATTTGATGTATTTCACCAGTTCCTCAGACTGCGACTCGCTGCCCACAATCGGATTGATTTCCGCTTCAATATCCGCTTTAATCATATGAATGGATTTCGCCGCTGCGCGAAGCCGCACGCCATAGCCGCCGGCCTGCTTGACGATCTGCGGTTCTTTGAGCACAAGCTCCTCAACCGACGGCATGACGATACCGTATCCCTTGCGCTCCACATCCGCAAGCGCTCCGGCCACTTTATCATACTGCGCCTTGGTCTGTGAGAGCGTATAAAACGCCTCAAACAGTTCCGCATCATTGGCAATCTGCATACCCGTCAGTTCAGAAAGCACCTCGAAATACTTTTCGCTGGGTACGCTCAGCCGCACCGTCGCCGCTCCGTTTCCGAGATCGGTTTCCATAGACTCAAAATAGGCTCCTGAGTCCTCGCTGACGCCCATTTCAAACGCCCGACGAATTTCTCCGATCTTCTCCAACGAGACGGCCGCGTCGCGCACACTGCGATAAACCGACTCCCGGAACGGATGTCCGTTCTCTAAAGCGCAAATCCAGGCCGGCAGGTCCACATTGATCTGCCGAATCGGAAATTCCAGCAGCAGAATCGAGAGTATCCCCTCGATGTCCTCGCCGCTCAGCTGCATACAATTCACCAGCGCAACGGCGACGCCGTATTTTTCCTCCAGTGTGCGGCCGAGCGTCTGAGCCTCCTCGCTGTGAGGGTTCTGACAATTGACCAGAATAATGAACGGTTTTTCGCTTTTTTTCATTTCCGCAATAATTTCCGCTTCGGCCGCAGCGTAATTCTCACGCGGAATCTCTCCTATAGAACCGTCGGTCGTGACGACAATGCCCACGGTTGAATGCTCCCGCATAACCTTTTCCGTCCCCAGCCGCGCCGCAGCCGAAAACTCCATCTTCTCCGCCGCCCACGGCGTGTTGACCATTCGCGGCAAACCGTCCTCCTCCGCGCCGAGCGCGCCGTCTACAAGATAACCGACGCAGTCAACCAATTTCACGCGCATTTTCATGCCGTCCGCCGTCCGAAGCTGCGCGGCGCTTTCGGGAATAAATTTCGGTTCGGCCGTCATGACCGTTTTTCCGCTGGCCGACTGCGGAAGTTCATCGCGCGCACGTGCGCGCGCATCCGCATCCTCAATATTCGGTAAAACCAGTTCCTCCATAAACTTTTTGATAAACGTAGACTTTCCCGTGCGCACCGGTCCGACAACGCCGATATAAATGTCTCCGCCCGTCCGCTTTGCAATATCCTGATATATACTCGTGCCTGCCATATACATTCCTCCGCTCAAACAATTTCGTTTGTACATGAATATGAACAAAGGCTTGTATTTATGACAAAAGAGAATACACCCCATCAATTCTGCCGCAAACGCGCCGAAAAAAGAATAAAAACCTCCGGGGAAATCCCGGAGGCACAACGATATATTATTTCAGCATGGCGATCAGCCGCGGGAAACGCGGTTCAAAGCTGCAAACGCGGTCAATCAGGCGGCCGGCCATGGCAATCAGTGGCGCGTTCACAAGCGTAATCAGCACCGTTCCGACGCCCACGCCCTGAAAGCTGTGATTCAGCAAAAGCGCCAGTAAAACGGACAGAATCAGCATAACCAGATCGTTGATCCGTTTCACCCGGCCAATTTCAATTCCCCGGCTTTTTGAAATTTCCTTGACCAGCAGGTCATAAATCTGAATCGGCATATCCGTCCGGAAATAGAACGCAATGGCAAACGCGGTAATCAATTCGCCGAGAATCAGCGCGCAAATCCGCATCCAAAGCGCGGAAAACGCGGCGCCGCCGCCGAAAAGAAAAAGCCATCCGTCCAGCGTATAACCGAACACCATCGCAGCAAAAAAAGAAAGCAGATACCGAAACTGAAAGCCGCGCATCACCAGGCACAGCAAAATCAAAAGCAATCCCTGCCACATATATTCGGACACGCCGCGCGAGTACCACGGAAAAAACTCGGACAGGCGAATTTGCAGAATATAGGAGGGCGCCGCGATCATGGAAAGGCCGAAATCAGCTTTTGTGCAAAGCGCCACGCCGAGCGAGCAAAGCACAATGCCGAGTACCCACGCGGCCTCGTTCATTTTTGAAATCTTTTTCATTTGCATTCTCCGTTATGCTTGACAAAAACACGCCAGACAAGGCGGGTTTGAAAACCAAAGCGTTTGATTTTCGCATTTTCTATCCATAATATTCATATTGCGTTTTACTTTTGTTCATAAGCGCAACATAAAGTTATTTTAGCATATTTAGCGGAGAAAGTCGATACAAATTACGGCAAAACTGCAAAAGTTTTTTATTTTTGAGGAAAAGAGGAAAAGTTTGTTGAAGCGTCTGTATATCGGCGGCACAATCCTAACCATGGAAGGCGGCGGCACAGCGGATGATCTGTTTTGCGAGGACGGGAAAATTTGCGCGGTAGGCCGCGGAGAGCCGCCCTCGGTTTTGGCGGATGAAATCATCAACCTTGACGGCGCGGCGCTCATGCCGTCCTTTATCGATGCGCACGGACATTTCTCCGGCTGCGCAAATGCGCTTCTGCGCCCCTCGCTTGAAGGCGCAAACAGCGCAAAAGCGATCTGTGAAAAAATAGAGACCTATATTCAAAAGGCAAATCCGCGTCCGGATGAATGGATTGTGGCCGTCAACTGCGACCTCGATCTGAGCGCCGACGGACGGTTGCTCCGCGCGGACATGCTCGACCGCGTAAGCGGCGGCAGACCGCTTGCCTTACAGCACAAGTCCGGCCATATGGGCGTATTCAACACCCCCGCCATGCAAAAGCTCGGCGTTTGCGGCAACACGCCGTCCGCACCGGGCGGATTTATTGAAAAAACAGACGGCGTTCCTACCGGATATATGGAGGAAACGGATTTTATCAGCCGAATTCGGCAAATCCCCGCGCCGGACGCAGAAAAGCTGCTGCATGCCTATGAACAGGCGCAGACGCAGTATTTATCCTACGGAATCACAACCGTTCAGGACGGAATGATGGTTTCGGAACTGCTTCCCGTCTGGCAAAAGCTTCTGGAGCGCAGACTTTTGCGAATCGACGTGGTCGGCTATCCCGGAATGGCGGATTTCGGCGCGTATTTCGCCGAATACCAGGCGGGTATCTATCACCGCAACTTTAAGGTCGGCGGCGTAAAAATTTTTTTAGACGGTTCTCCACAGGGTCGAACCGCTTGGATGCGCACCCCCTATGCGCCGCGTGAAAAAGACGGCGGCGCCCCCTACTTCGGCTACGGAACCATGACCGATGCGGAAGTAGAGCGCGCGGTCAGCTTTGCGGCGGACAACCATCTCCAGCTTTTGGCGCACTGTAACGGAGACCGCGCCGCGCAGCAATTTTTACAGGCGCTCGCACTTCGTCCGGCCGCCGGCAACCGCCCCGTGATGATTCACGCGCAACTGCTGGGTACCGATCAGCTGAAACAGGTGAAGGAACTGTCCGTGATCCCCTCTTTTTTTGTCGCACATGTATACCATTTCGGCGACACTCATGCCGCCAACCTCGGATTTGACCGCGCATCTAAAATCAGTCCCCTGCGTTCCGCAAAGGAAGCCGGTATTCTGTTCACCCTGCACCAGGATGCGCCGGTCATTGCGCCCGATATGCTGGAAAGCGTCTGGTGCGCGGCCATACGGGAAACGCGCAGCGGTATAACGCTCGGAAACGATGAACGGATCGATGCATACGACGCGCTGAGCGCAGTTACCCGCAATGCGGCCTACCAGTATTTTGAGGAAGCGCAGAAAGGAACCCTTGCGCCCGGAAAATATGAGGACGTCGTTTTGCTCGACCGCAATCCGCTGTCAGTAGCGCCGGAGAACATCCGAGAAATCCAGGTTCTGCAAACCGTTCGCCGCGGCGCGGTGCTGTATCGGCGCTGACATGCCGCGCGTCGCCTATATGCAAGCCAATTGTCTCAAACGTTATATTTTAAAAAGATTTCGGGCAGCTTCACGGTTATGAAGCTGCCCGTTTTGTATTTATGAAGCGCATCTTTTGCAAGGCGCGTATCCGTCTGCAAGCGCCTCCGTCAAATTTTTCTCTATTGCGCTTTTACCGGCGCAGGAAGCGCGGAAATGATATTTTGTTCCTGTTGGAGTAATGTACACAATATCCGCATCATCCGCGAGCGGTTCCGTACCGCCGATACCTGACTGCACAGGCGGACATTCTGTTTGCCGCGCCGAAGTCTGCACATCCATTTCATCTTCCACCGAATGCAAAGCCGCGCTTTCGGTCTGCGGCACATCCGGCGCAAGTTTTGCCGTCGTTTTCGACGTTTCGGAATACACAAGATAACCTTCGGACTGCGTAAAATCGCTTTCCGAGCAGGAAAGCAGAAGAAGCGGCAAAAAAATCGCCAGCAAAGCAGACAGCGCACGTTTCATAGCTTACTCCGAGATCATTTTTATTTTATTATAACATCCCATGCGCATTTTTTCAACCGTTTTCGACTATTTTCGACGTTTCACCGTATGAAATTTGTCCGCACTTTCTTCTCGTACACAGGCGGGCAGATTCCCGCGCGCGCGCCGGCTTCCATCAGCCGAAGCAGCCAGGCGATATTTTCACCGAGCGTACGCATGGTCTGCATCCCCTCCTCATCGCGCAAGACATCTTCAGGGCAGGAACCATGCACCTGGTTCCAATATTGCGAGGTGGCAATCACCATATTATTCATCCCGAAATACGTATTAATCTGCTCAAAAGCCGCGCTTGCGCCGCCGCGACGGCAGGAAACGACCGCAGCGGCAATCTTCCCGGCCATACGCGCGCCGCCGGTATAGAACAGCCGATCCAGGAAAGCAATCAGCTGGCCGCTTGCCCCCGCATAATAAACGGGAGAACCGGCCACAATCGCGCCGAATTCATCCAAACGCGGCGACAACGCATTCACGCCGTCGTCAAAAATACATTTTCCTGTTTTTCCACAAGCACCGCAGGCAATGCAACCGGCGACCGGTTCCTTTCCAAGCCAATAAATCTCGGTCTGTACCCCGTGCTTCTGCAGCGCCGCTTCAAGCGCGCAGAGCGCGGTATAGGTGCAGCCCTTTTCATGCGGACTGCCGTTCAGCAACAATACTTTTTTCATAAAAATCCTCCATCGGTTTTATTCATTCGGTATATGTATCTTTCCTAAACTATGCAAAAAGCATTTGAAAATTTCCAAAATGCCGCAATCTGGCAATTAATATAAAGAAACCTCAAATACGCGTATATTTTCCGCTCCGTTGGTCGCATGAAACAAAATTTTGACCCGGTCGGAAACCGACTGATTCAGGAGAACCGTGCAAACGCGGCGATAATTGCCCCGAACCTCGGAAAGAAGCCGGTATGCTTTCCCGTCCTTCACAAGCACGTCAAAATCCCGCACGATTTCCGGCATGGCGTTATAATCATAGCTGTGCGAGTTCCCGTATACCCGATTCAAACAGGAATCAAAGGTCAACACCAGAGAGGAAAGCGCGCGCGGCGCGTCCAGCGTGATTTCGATAAATTCCCCGTCCACGCGATCGTCCGAAACCCAAAGATTGGTATTGTCATACGGCCGTTTGAAACCGTTGGTCATCTGCTCCGGCGCGTACAATTCGGCTCCGGGACACGCAAAACACAGACTGAATGCGGTTTGACGATACATATATTCCTTAACGCAGCGCCGCTCGACATCCCATGTGGTTTCCCGCTCGTTCTTTCTGCGAATGAGCGTCAGCACCATCGGCTGCATCTTACGGCTGTATGCCAAAGAAAGCTCGCTGTTCTCTTCAAACTCTATGAATACATACCGGTTTTGCACATCGCCGCCGAGGGGAAGCGATATCCACGTTCCCTCGCCGTCCGTCCTGGAAATCAAAATCCGATTTTCATACACCAGCGTTTCGGGGTTATAGCTCTCATGATTGGCCGGCAGATAAAGTCGATACGAAAGCGCCGTATCCCGCTCCGCCTGCACAAGCAGTTCCAGGGATGAAAGCCGCTTACCGGCCGGCAACACAAGCGCCATGTTGTGCTCAAGCGCTTTATAACCGTCAGCCGTCCGAAGCGCAGAGGGCTTGACTGAGGAAACACAAAGCTTTGCCGTCTGCGCAAGGTCGGCGCTGTCCCGATAAGGATACCCCAAAACCGTGTGGTCGTTTTTGGTCAACAAAAAGCGCAGTTCATCCATGTGCGCCTTGTAGATCCCGCGCGGCGTCACACCGAGCTTGGCGCAAAGATGCGCCGCCGCGCCGACCGCATGACCGACCATAGCAAGCGTCGCAATCAGACGTGTGGATCCGTGCGCGACGTGCGACGCAGACAGACAACGGCTTGCGACCAGCAGATTCTCCACGTTTTTGGAATAGCAGGCGCGCAGCGGAATTTCAAAAATGCCTTTTAAAATATAATGCCGGTTCTGAATGTCGTCCGAATAAACGCCCTCCAGCGCATGCAGGTCGATTGACCAGCCGCCGTAAGCGATTACATCCTCAAAAATTGTCTGATTGACAATATCGTTTTCGGTCAGCACCACATCTCCGCGCAGACGGCGCCACTCGCGCTTGGAAGGCATGGAAGCCACAAAGGCGAGGTCATAATTTTCCGCCTCAAATTTCCCGCTGTTTTTGATATAGTCCCAGATGCCGTAAACAAAAGCGCGCTGTTCATTCATAATTTCCGTAAGCCCGCGCGTTTGATCCTTATCGCCGCCCAGTTCATAGTACCATTGATTGCGCGCAAAGTTATCCGGCGGAATGACCCTGTTGGCCAGCAGTTTCGTTTTGCGGATGTCCATGGCAAAATGCGGCGGTATGTATTTGACCGGTCTGCCCGTATCCGTACCGTAAAAAATCAGCGTGCTCGGCTGCACCCAATGATCCGCCGTCTCCGGCGCAATCATCTCGCCGTATTCTGCGCGGCTCTCCCGCCCGGTCATATATTCCGCACCCGCAAGATACCCAAGCGTACCGTCGCCCGTATCGTCGATGAAAATATTCGACGAAAATTCATACTGCTCCTCGCACAGAGAGGAAAGCGCCGAAACGGAAACAATCCGGTTGCTTTCGGTATTCGCAGCGTAAACCGTCGTATTGAGATAGAGATCAATATTTTCCTCCGCAAAAATAAAATCCATCAGTACAGCGTCCCAGATATACCGGTTCCCCTGCGGATTGCGGTGCAGATTTTCCAATAAAATTTCCTCGATAATGCCGTCCTCCCGCGCAAAAAAGTTGAACTCCTGCGCGCCGGTGGCGCCGTTTACCGTGATATAATGCTCGGCGCTTGCGTTCCCCCCGATATAGCCCCGGTTGTTAATCAGAGCAATCTTGGATCCGAGGCGCGCCGCCGCGATTGCAGCGCATACTCCCGAAAGACCTCCGCCGACGACTACACAGTCATACCGTTTTGAAATTTTTTCTACCTGCATACCGTACGCTCCTTTTAAAACAAGAAATCATTCTATAAAATCAGTATACCATGCATTTCCGCCGAAAAAAAGGGCTTTTGTTGCGGCAATCTTTGCAATCTTTGTGAATATGAAAGAATCCCTGCCGGTTTTAAAACATACCGGCAGGGACTTTGCGTTTTTTAATCTGCAGCGAACCGTAAGCGTATCCTTTTCACCATGTATTTACGCAGCGCTGCAAAATCTCATCGGCGTGCTGCCGCAGCAGGCGGTCCGCGTTCAAATAAGCGACATGTACGCCTCGGATATCACGGTTCTCCCACTTTTGTAATCTGTTGCCCTGAATATCGGCATGCTGCCGCAAAATCCAATAGAGCATCTGGTATGCCTCCTCCGCCGTTTGCTCATCCTCGCCATGCGCAAGCTTTAGCAAAATCGGAACGGACGAATCGCCGCCGGCGCCGAGATAATCTACATCCAAATGGTCATGCATACCGCTCTGATAAGCGTAAAAGTTATAGCGTGCAGCCGTCGAATCAATATCTGCAAGCGCCGTAACCGCCATAATCAGACAGGCAGCCGTTATTATCATACGCATATAGGGGAAATGCACGCGAAAAAGCCGAATGATCACAGCCAGAAAGACAAAAAACAGAAACAGCATAAAAATTGAAGTGCCAAGCCGCAAAAACGTCAGGCCGTACTCTCCGATATACAAAAACATTTTTGCAATGGAGGCCGAAATCAGCAAAATGGAAAAGGCCGAAATGAACAGCAAAAGAGCCCTTGTCAAAGGCGGCAGAACGCCTTCTTTGCGGCGTACAAAAAGATGAACCGCAAAAATCAGAATCAGATTGATCACCGACACCGCGCACATCTCGCCGAATCCGCGGCGCGCATATTCGGAAAAGGTGTAGGCGTTTGGCAATTCCCCAAAAAATCCGTCAAAAAAATATCCCAACTGCGAAAATAAATAGACCGCATACAAAACAGAGACAGACAAAAGGATTGTATGGACGATCGTGGGATCGCAGACAGATATATATGCGTTTTGGCCAGCGGCGCGGTCGCTTGTATGGTTTTTTATCAATGCAAAAAGCATACTGAACACAAACAGCAGCAAAAGTCCGCCAAACAGTGCCGTTGCAAAAATTTCTCCCAAACGAATATCCAAAGAAGCGATCAGACCCTCAAACGCAGCGTCCGCGCTTTGAAGCAGGCCGAGCAATAAGGCAAACGCCGGAAGCGCCATCAGGAGCCCGACGAAAATTTTCAGCAATTTTTTCCCCAACCGCACTTTCTTACCGCCAAGCGAGCGCGCCGTATACAAGATATTTCCCCCGCCGATACCGAGCAGATAAAAAGGTGAAAACACAGCGTGCCAGTCACCGAGCGCGGGCTCGCGCAATCCGTATGCATCGACAAAGAAAAACGAAACGGCCATTACAAGAAACAAAAGTTTCAATACCGAGAAAACAGAATTCGGGTAAATGGAAAAGCTGACCGCCACAGCAAAAGACGAAAGCAGACAGATAAGGTTGAACGGGCGGTAATGCAAGCGGTCGCCGAGAAAAAACAGCGCGCATACAAGCGTCAAAACGAATGCGACGGCAAATCCGGCGGCAAATCCGCCGAACAGCGTAAAATTGGCCGCGAAAAGGCAGAGCGCCGTGAAAACATACAAATAAACATAATCGCGTTTCGTAGTCTGAGCAAGATGCAGAATCGGTTTGCCGGTTTCGGGATCGAATTTGTAATCGGCGGGAAACTGTTTTGAATCGTTCATCAGAAATTCTCCTCCGTGTATTCTAAAATATCGCCGGGTTGACAATCGAGCGTTTTACAAATGGCTTCCAGCGTCGAAAAGCGAATCGCTCTTGCCTTGCCCGTCTTGAGAATAGACAAATTGGCCTGCGTGATCCCGATTTTTTCGGCAAGCGCGCCCGAAGCAATCTTCTTTTTCGCCATCACGACGTCCAGATTGATACGTATCGGCATGTAAACCTCCTAAATGGTCAAATCGTTTTCATCCTTCAGCAAAACGGCGGTCTCAAAGCAGTTTTTGACCACACGGACAATCAGCGCGACAAACGCCGCGCAAACCGCCAGAATGAAAAAAGGAAAATAGAAGAAACCGGCCGCTAAAAACAAAAGCGCCGCAATCAATACAAACCAGGAAATCCGGCGCAGCCGACGTACATTTAAGGAAACGAACACCTGTTTTTTACAGATACTGCGCAGCAATCCGAACAGGCAGACGATCGTACCAACTGCCAAAGGCGTAGCGCAATAAAATGTGAGAAGAATCGGAAGCAGCATGCTTTCCGGCCTATGGGTCGCTTGGATATACCAGCGCAGCAGTGCGGGCGCGCTCGGTACAAGCGCAAGAAGCAGACCTAAAAAAATCAATACAAAAATAAGCGACAATTTTGCAGAACGGTTTTTCCTTTCCATAATCTGAATCCCTTTCCAAATAATTACGGTTTTATTATACGCATGATTTTATCGTTTGTCAATAATAAAATAGCGATAAACAGAAAAATATTTTTATTGCGAAATGTGTAAACTTATGCTATTCTATAGTTGGGATTATTTTTATAACATTTAGGGGGAAATGTTTCAATGGAACTGTATTCCTTTTTTCCGGATCAATGGATTGCCGAATCCGGCCTCGATGAAGCAAGTCTTCGATTTGCGGTCACCTTTTACGTGCTGATATTTGGGTTCGCGCTGCTCGTCGGATTGATTCATTATATTCTGTCCGGTATCGCCATACTCAATTTTGCAAAACGCACACATGTCAAAAACGGCTGGTTAGGATTCGTTCCCTTTGCCTCCCAATGGATGCTGGGACGGCTGAGCGATGTCGGAAGCACGCGCAAAAAAGCGGAAATCAGCTTCTGACCCTGTATATTTTATTGAATGTATCGATTTTGACCTATATCGGAACCGTCGGTGCATTCGCCTTTCAAATGCTGCAAAATGAAAGCGCTTATACTGAATATCCCGATTCTTATTTTTACGGCGAGGTAGCCGCAATGATTGCAATGGCTGTAATCATGCTGATTCTCTCCATTACCTACATCGCGTTTTACCTGCTGACACTGTACCGCATCACCGACAATTTTTCGGGCGGTCACACAAGCAGCTTCTTTATCGGTATTTTTCTCGGATACGAATTTTTCCCACTAGCCATAGCCATCCTTTTACTGATTCTTTCAATGAAAGAACCGAAATTTAAAGAACCGCAGGTTCAGACGCCGCTCAGCGTACCCCGGTAAATCTATAAAACAAAAACGGCGGGAAAGAAATAAAATTTCTTTCCCGCCGTTTCTTATATTGAAAATATGCAAATAC
>CATYXQ010000037.1 GCA_958414825.1 uncultured Eubacteriales bacterium
TGAAGCAATATGGCAACCGTCTGCTCAGTGTAAAGCCTGTCATTTGGTATGCGAATCGTAGGCACAACCGCCACCCGTCTCATATTGCACCTCATAAATTTATTTTTGTCCGACCGTTTGCAAAATCAAATCGTCCAATGCCCCTGAAACAGCCGGCAAAGCATCGCCCTTTGAAAAGCAGGAAAGATATTCTATATTTCCGTCCCCGCCGGTAATCGGAGACGCCGTCAGTCCGCAAAAAGCGAACCCGCTCTCCGCCGCCGAAGCCAAAACCTTTTGAATGGCAAAAACACGCGCCGCCGCCGAGCGCACAATGCCGCCTTTTCCGATATATTCGCGTCCCGCCTCAAATTGCGGCTTAATCAGGCTGACCAGTACAGAGCGCGGCGCCAAAACGCGCGCCGCCGCCGGCAAAATCAGCGTTTGAGAAATAAAGGAAACATCCATCACCGCAAATGTGGGCGTTTTCGGAAAATCTTTCGGATCAAGCAGACGCGCATTGTATTTTTCCATGGAAATCACGCGCGCATCCCGCAAAAGCTTTTCGGCAAGCTGTCCGGACCCCGAATCCACCGCATACACAAGCCGTGCGCCGCGCTCTAAAAGATATTCGGTAAATCCGCCGGTTGACGCGCCGATGTCCAGCGCCGTGCAGCCGTCCGCCGAAAGCGAAAAGGCTTCAAACGCAGCTTTCAGCTTCAGCGCGCCGCGGCTCACATAATCAAACGGCGTGCCTCTCACCTCGATCACATCGGTATCCGAAACCGCCTGCGCAGCTTTTTTAGCAGGTATACCGCCGCAGAAAACGCAGCCGGAATCAACCAACAGCTTGGCGCGCTGTCGGCTGAGAGCATACCCATGTTCCACCAAAAATGCATCCAGCCGCATCAATTTTTTCGAAAAAGCAGATATTCCGGCAGAGCACAGAGCATCTCCGCCCCCGAATACCCGCGAATTGCCGAACAGGCTTCCTCAGACGCACGTTTTGCATACGCTTTGGCCTCTTTGACGCTCATAAAAGACAAAAAAGTCGTTTTTTGATTTTTCGCATCGCTTCCGATTGGCTTTCCAAGCACTTCTGTCGTCGAAGTTGCGTCTAAAATATCATCTACAATCTGAAAGGCCAAACCGATTTTTTCCCCATAAAGTCCCGCAGCCCTCAGCGCGGATGAATCTTGGCCGGCAGCGGTTACGCCAAGCTGCGCGGCGGCGCGCATAAGCGCCCCGGTCTTATAAGCCTGAAGCTGCAAAAGGCGTTCAAACGGAATCTGTTTTGCTTCGCTTTCCATGTCGAGCATCTGCCCCTCGCACATTCCGTCAGCGCCAGCCGCCTCGGTCAAAATCCGCACTGCTTGCACTCTCGCCTCAGCGCTTTGTCCCGGCGCCGACGCCGCAAAAGACAAAGCGGAAAAAATCAATGCGTCTCCCGCAAGCAGTGCCTGCGCCTCGCCGAATTTTTTGTGACAGGTCGGCAAGCCGCGCCGCAAATCGTCGTTATCCATACACGGCAAATCATCGTGAATCAGTGAAAAATTATGCACCATTTCAATCGCACAGGCATACGGCAGCGCGCTCTCTGCCGGCGCGCCGAAAAGCCGACAAAATTCAAGTGTTAAAAACGGGCGAATCCGTTTACCACCGTTTGTAACGCTGTACGCCATCGCCTGATACAACTCCGTTTCACTGCGGCTTGCAAAATAGTCGGCAAGCGCATCGGACACAAGCTTTGTATTTTCAGAAATCCGGCTTTGAAGCGCTTCCATTACCGTCCGCCTCCCGAAAAATCGGTTTCGTTCATCTCGCCGTTTTCTCCGGCAGACAGAATTTTCACCTTTTGCTCGGCGCTTTCAAGCTTTGTATTGCAAAGCTTGACCAATCCGATTCCCTCTTCAAACAGCCCAAGAGACTGATCCAATCCCTCACCGCCGTTTTCAAGCATACGCACGATTTCTTCAAGCCGCGCCATAGCCGCCTCAAACGTCATATTCTCTGCCATATTCGTTCTCCTTTGAAGCAATAATCTCATCTGCGGTCGCACGCACAGCGCCGTCCCGTAAACGAACAAAAAACGGAGTGCCGACAGAAACATCCTCCACGGAGGAAACCAGTCTGCCGTCCCCAAGCGTCGTCACCGAATAGCCGCGCGTCAGGATTCCGAGCGGACTGAGCGCCTCAAGCTTGGCCGTATTCTGCGCCAAACGGTGACGGATATCCGCAAGCGCTCCCGTAGCAGCCCCGTCCAGGCGCTGCCCAAGCAGCAGCAACCGCATTTTGCGATCCTCAAACATCCGCTCCGGATGCGCAAAAATCCCCTGTTTTTCATAAAAATCCAATACCTGACGGCCATGCGCCACCTGGCGGCTGACCAAAAGCGACATTCTGCCGATGATATTATCTATTTTATGCATCAACTCATGCGTCTCGGGCACAGCCAGTTCCGCCGCTGCGGAAGGCGTAGGCGCACGGCGATCTGCGACAAAATCACAGATGGTAAAATCAGTTTCATGGCCTACCGCTGAAATGACCGGGATCTTCGATGCGGCAAGCGTTCTGGCAAGCGTTTCATCGTTAAACGCCCAAAGATCCTCAATAGAACCGCCGCCGCGCCCAATGATAATTACATCTGCGCTTTTGGTGCGGTTAAAGTATTCCATTCCTGCAATCAGCGAGGGCGCCGCCTCAGCTCCCTGCACAAGCGCAGGATACAAAAGAACGCTCGCATAAGGGAACCGACGTCCCAAAATGTTGATAATATCCCGAATTGCCGCTCCGGTCGGAGACGTAATAACGCCGATTCGTGTCGGAATTTTCGGAAGCGGCCGTTTGCGCGATTCATCAAACAATCCCTCGGCAGCCAGCTTCTTTTTCAGTTGCTCAAACGCAAAGTACAAAGCGCCGATACCGTCCGGCTGCATACTGTCGCAATAGAGTTGATACTGCCCGTCGCGCGGGAACACCGAAACCCGTCCGCGCGCCAAAATCTTCATGCCGTTTTCGGGAACAAACGCAAGCTTTGAAGCGGAAGAACGAAACATAACCGCCCGGATCAGCGCGCCCTCGTCTTTAATTGTAAAATAAAAATGCCCGGTTTTATAGTGATTGGTGAAATTGGAAATTTCCCCTTTAACCAAAACGTGGGAAAGAAAGGCGTCTGCGTCCATCCGCGTGCGAATATACTCATTCAACTGCGTGACCGTAACCGCGTTGCCGTCCGCCGCCGCAGGAAGCGAAAACAGATCGTCAAATGCATCCATCTATGTTTCCTCCCTCTGCTGATATGTACGCCGGGCGAGTTCGGCAATCCCCACCGCATTATCTGCGGCAAGCGCCGGTTCGGCAAAATAGGTTTTGCCAAGCGGTGCAAGTACGGCGCGCAGCCGCTGATTGCTCATAACCCCGCCGCCGAAAAGAATTGGAAGATTGCCAAAGCGCTCCCGTGCCGCGCACGCCATTTCAAACAAAGTACGGCCGATAAAATCCAGTATAAAAGCGCTTGTCATCTCTTGACTTTTACTTTCGCGATACAGTTTTTCCGACAGATTCTGAAGTCCCGAAAAATTACAGCGCAGACCGTCGGTACTGATTTTCGCATACGGCAATTTTCCCGAAAATTTATTGGCGGCGGCTTCCAACATGCGCCCGCTGGGAAACGGAATGCCCATCATTACGCCCGCGCGGTCAATCGCCTGCCCCGCGCTCAAATCCATGGTTCCGCCGATGACCTCGGTATCAAATCCGCCGGACGCCGATGTGCATTTCAAGATCTCGGTCGTTCCGCCTGAAACATGAAACGCGAGAAAGGTCTCTTTTGTAATCTCCCAGGCGTTTTGCGAAAGCAGCGCCGCCGCAAGATGTCCGCACTGATGGGAATACGCATACACTGGCAGCCCCCGTGCCGCCGCAAAAGCATGTGCCGCCGCCTCCCCGCACAAAAAACAGGGCATATACGACTTTTCCGCGTTTCTCGGCTTTACACTGCATCCGACCGCCGTCGGAGTGCAGTCTCCAAGCGCTTTTGCCGCCTCATCAAGCACGCCCGGCAGTTGTTTTACATGGGCAAACACCGCGTCGCTCTGACGCAAGCCGCATTTTCCCTCTCCGACCGGCAAAAGCCGACGCACATTAGCAAGTACACGGCCGTCTTCATCTACAAGCCCGACCGAAGTCGTATAATTACTGGTATCCACGCCGACAAAACAGCAGTTCATCTGCCAAGTTCCTCTTTTACCGCATTCAAAATTCCGTTGACAAAGGCTCGCGCCTTTTCATCGTCATAGCGTTTGGTCAATTCCACAGCCTCGTTGATCGAAATATTCGACGGCATAGAATCAATATACAGCATTTCATAAATTGAAATACGCATAGCGGATTTCGCCACTCTGGAAATGCGGGACATCGATCTGCCCCGGGCGTATTTCTCAATATAGGCGTCAATCTCCGATTTTTTTTCCAAAACGCCGAAAAAAATCGTCTTTATATATTCATTTTCTTCCAGTTCCCGCGCGGCAAGCGCCGTTTCGTACAGTTCGTTTTTATCCTCGTACAGCCCGAATTCATTCTCAAAAAGCAATCCGAATACCGCTTCTCTGGACTCCCGTCTGTTCAGCATATCGTTCCCCATTCATAATTTTTGAAACATATGTATATTATATAATATTGAACAGATAATGTCAATCCGCAAATGCGCGACGTTACAACATTCGTTCCCTGTTCTGCGCTGTCAACGGGAACAGCAAATTCGTATTGAAATTTTGATAAAAATGTGTTATGCTAAATGCAAATCGTGTTTTGCGGGGTATCTTCTATGCTACAAAAAATCAAGCATACGCTGACACTGGCCTGTATATTGTTTACTGCGTCCGTATTTTTGCTTTATGCAGCCGGGCTTGCTTTAGTAGGCGCCACCATTGCATTTACGCTGGAGGCGCTCATTCTGTTGTTTGCGCTCTGTATTCTGATCGCGCTGTGCAGCCGCATTCTGCATATCAAATCGCTGTCGCTGCCGATCCGCATTTTAATCCACTATATCCTAATCCTTGCGTCGGCATTTTTTATATTCGCTTTCATCGGCGGTTTTGTTCAAAGCGCCGCAAGCGCGCTGATTGCTTTTTTCTTCGTCACGCTTGTTTACGCCGTATTTGCCGTTATATTTGCGACTCTTGAACAAAAGAAACGCCGCAGCGCCCAGGATCAAAAAAGCTATCAAAGTATTTTCAAAAGCAAGTAATCTTTAAGAAAAGGACGTAAAAAGACACTCTTTTTGAATAAGCAGGTGTCTTTATGCAAAGGCTCATCTTTTCGCTGCGACGAAATATTGCGGTATTTGTATTGCTTTTGTTTTTTATCTCCGCTGCAGCATACACAAAACGCCTGTACGATCAACCCGTACAGGCGTTTTCTTTTGGGTACCGCCCCCAAAGCCCAACCGCAAACGCATACATGCCGGCAAATATGCACAATACAACCGAAGCGCTTCCATCCGCCGATGTTTTGCTGTGTGAAACGCAGCACGGCGGCGCCGAATATCTAAACAAAATCATTTTTATCGGCGATTCCCGCACGTACGGTCTCCAATATTTCGCCATGCTGGAGGGCGGAGCGGAAACAACCCAGGTATGGACGCCCAAAGGACGTACAATGTCTGTCTGGGATATGCAAAACCAGCGGATTCTCTATCCCGATACCGGGGTAGAAATGACTTGCGCGGAGGCCGCAGCGTTAAAGCAGCCTGAAATCATTCTCATCTCTCTGGGATTTAACGGCGTTGAAATTGTAGAGAAAGACTATTTTGTTTCAGAATATATAAAACTGGTTACTTCCATACAAAATGCAAGTCCGCAGACTAAAATCATTCTGCAGTCTATGTTTCCAGTCTGCCGAACTTACAAAAGCGCAAGCAACGCCGCTATACGCGAGGGAAACAAATGGATTATCGAAACCGCAAAACGCTGCGGTGTCAAATATTTAAACACCCAGGAAGCCCTGACAGATGACGAAGGATATCTGAAAGAAGAATATGCAAGCGACGGCTGCCACCTGACGCCGCTCGGTCTGGACGTCGAACTGAATTATATCTGTACACACAAGTTTGAGTGAGGCTGTTTATGCGTAAATTTATTTTGTTTTTTTTGACACTGTTCATGCTACTCCCCTCCTGTACAAAAATTCGCGATGACATTCCGATACAGCTTTTAGCGCAAAGCGTTGGAGAAGAAATAAAAGGATTTGAAAATATGGCGCAGGCCAGCCGGGATTACCTTGAATACTGCATGGGCGACCTTGAACCGTTTGAAGAATATATCGTCCTGTATCCTTTTGCGGGAACCGAGTACAACGAGATCGGCATATTTAAAATACGCGCAGACATAGATAAACAAGAGGCGCAGACACGCCTTGAAAAGTATCTGACTTTTAAACGCAAAAACTGGGATACCCGTTACAAAGGCGATGAATTTGCAAAAATCGAAAACGCATCCGTTACATCGTGCGGACGATACGTCCTGTATGCCATTTTGGACGATGCGGAACGCGCCGCTGTCTCCAAACGATTCCAGGCAGAGATCAAAAAATGAGCGGGTATTCCCGCTCATTTTCAACTTCCATATTATTCCCGGTTCAATTGCCCCTGCGCATGACTGTCAATCAGCTTATGTACACGCTTTGCAGGGTTCAAAAGATTGCTAATGGTCGCGTCGTGATTCAGCGTATCAATAATATAGGCGACATATTTGCACATATTCACCGGCTGATACCAGGGACGCGCGCGCAATTCATCACGGCAATAAATCAAGTTGGTTGTAAATATTTTCGTAAATACGCCGTTTTCATACGCTTCATCAAATTTATCAAATCCGTTGCAGAACAGTCCAAAAGTCGCAAACACAAAAATTCGTTCTGCGCCCTTTTCTTTAAGCTGTACACAGACGTCCAGCATCGACTCTCCGGAAGAAATCATATCATCCGCAACAATGACATCCTTGCCTTTCACATCCCGACCGAGATATTCATGCGCTTCAATCGGATTTTTCCCGTCGATAATGACCGAATAGTTGCGGCGCTTATAAAACATGCCGAGATCCAATCCGAGCAGCGACGAATAAAACATACACCGGGTCATAGCGCCCTCGTCAGGCGAAACAATCATCAAATGATCGTGTGTAAACGAAACCTCCGGATACGCTTTGACAAGCGCCTTAATCATCTGATACGTAGGCCGGACATTATCGAAACCGCTCAGCGGGATTGCGTTTTGAATTTTCGGGTCATGCGCATCAAATGTGACAATATTCGAGACGCCCATAGATACCAATTCCTGCAATGCGAGTGCACTGTCGAGCGACTCCCTGGATGTACGGTTATGCTGCCGCCCCTCATACAGCATCGGCATGATAACCGAAATTCTTCTAGCCTTGCCCCCGATTGCGCTGATAATTCGCTTTAAATCCTGATAGTGATCATCCGGGCTCATCGGAACCGTCATGCCGTACATTTTATACGTAACGCCGTAATTAAACACGTCGCAAATAATATAGACATCACGCCCCCGCATAGACTCATGAATCAAGCCCTTGGCTTCTCCCGAACCAAAGCGCGGACAATCAGCCTGCGCAATGTATGTCTCATCCTCAACATGCCTGCGCCAATCTTTGATGTAGCTGTCTACCTCGCTGGTAAACGCTTCGCATCCGCGCATACCGATGATACTGAGTTCTCCATAGAATGAATCGTTCATAATTCCTCCCGCTGATGATTCAATTTTTCATGAAATAAACGCGCGTACTTCACACACTATTAACATTATAGCATTGAATTGCGCAAAATACAAAGGAATTTAGCATTTTTTGAATATTTTTTGTTTTTGCACAAATAAAGGCATGATTTCACCTTGATTCATATACTATTTAGTATGTTCCACATTTCATTAGAAAGGACGAACCCATGGAAAATAAGCTTTCAGACACCTATACCGCTACCGGAACGCTGATCGTCACGGTATTTACGGCCAACGGTGCGCTCCCGGTTCAGGGAGCGCTTGTCACGATCAAGGGAAGTTCAAAAGAGGACTCCGGCGTTATTTCGGTCGTCACCACAGACCGCAGCGGACGCACGCCGAGAATCTCGCTTCCCGCCCCCCCTGCCGCGCAGTCGGAAAAGCCCGGCACCGAAACCCCCTATGCTACTTACAATATTGAAGTGGATAAAGACAATTTTTTTCCGCAAAGCTACATTAATGTTCCGATATTTGCCGGAACAACCTCCATTCAGCCCGTAAACCTGATTCCCTATACCGAATACAGAGGTCAGGCGCTCCCGCCTGACGAAACTCGGATTACCGAATTTGAAAACCCCGATCTGTAAGGAGGCTCATCATGCCGACGCTGCCAACCATCCCGGAAATGATCACCGTTCATTTAGGTCCACCGGATCAACCCGCTCAAAACGTCACCATACCGTTTGCAGATTACATCAAAAATGTCGCTTCCAGTGAAATCTATCCCACATGGCCCGAAAGTGCAATCCGGGCAAATATCTACGCACAGATTTCTTTCGCACTCAACCGTATTTATACGGAATACTATCGCAGCCGCGGTTTTGATTTTGACATTACCAATACAACACAATACGATCAGTCATTTGTATACGGCCGCGATATTTTTGAAAACATTTCACAAATCGTCGATCAGATTTTCGACAGCTATATCGTCCGCCAGGGACAGGTTGAACCGCTATTTGCCCAATACTGCGACGGTATCCAACTAAAATGCGAAGGACTTGAGCAATGGGGAACCGTCCCTCTGGCGGAGGAAGGGCGCACACCCTACGAAATTCTGCAACATTATTATGGCGATAACATCGATATTGTTATGGACGTCCCGGTAGGCCCCTTTGAGCTCAGTGTGCCGCCGTATCCGCTGCGCCGCGGGAGTATCGGCGACGATGTGCGGCAAGTGCAGCTCCGACTGAACCGAATCTCTACAAATTACCCCGCCATCCCCAAGATTCCGACGGTAGACGGCGATTTTGGAATCGAGACAGAAGAAGCCGTTAAAGAATTTCAGCGTATTTTCAATCTCACGCCGGACGGCATCGTCGGACGCGCCACCTGGTACAGCATTCAGCGCATATACAACAGCGTTAAGAAACTGTCCGACCTCAATGCCGAGGGGCTTACGCTGGAAGAGGTTTCAAGACAATTTCCAGAGGTGCTCGAAGAGGGCTCCACCGGCCTCGGAATTCGGCTGCTCCAATATTTCCTGTCTTATGTTGCGGCGTTCAATCCGACAATCGACCCGGTTGCCATTGACGGCATTTTCGGTCCGGCTACCAGAATAGCGGTCGAAGCTTTTCAGCAAACCTACGGTCTTCCCGTGACCGGCGTTGTAGACGAGACGACCTGGTATGAACTGTTCAACGTATACCGCGGATTGATCGCATCCATTCCAATCGAATATTCCGAGGGGGCTGTGGTTCCCTATCCCGGCGTAACGCTTCGAGTCGGCAGCGAAAATGAATTTGTGCAGGTTCTTCAGGAATACCTTAATTACATAGGCCAGACCTATACACAAATCCCCTCCGTACCGGTCACAGGATATTTCGGCGCACTGACTTACAACGCCGTCGAAGCGTTTCAACGCCTGTTTGGACTTGAACCCACAGGCGTAGTTGAATTTTCGACCTGGAACGCCATCACAAGCACCTATGAAGATTTGTACAGCGGAAACACAACCAGTCCGGGACAAAATCCCGGATACACCATATCATGAGGTAAAGCCATGTATCAGCTTGACGACGAAAAAGAAGCCATAAGACAGATTCAGGAGCTATTGAGACTGCTTCAGAAATACAACAACGAAACCGTAACGGTTCCGATAGACGGCATTTACGGCGAGGCAACCGCAGCAGCCGTCCGAAAATTTCAAGAACGCCGCAATCTTCCCATAACCGGCGCAATTGATGCGCAAACATACGACGTTCTCTATGAAGAAGCCTTAGTCGCAGAAGAAGCGCTGGCTGTTCCGCTGCCGCTGTATATTTTTCCAAACAATTATTTAGTTTCGGCAGGCGAAGAAAGCGACATCGTTCGAATCATTCAGCTCATATTAAGTACATTATCCGTTGCATACAACGACTTCAGCACAATAACCAATACGGGAATCTACGACCAGCAAACGCTCAATGCAATCCGTAAATTTCAGATGCGAAACCAACTTCCCGCTACAGGAGAAGTAAATTTCAAAACATGGAATGCCCTAATTACCAATTTCAATAAATACAGAGACAGGAACGAATGAAAAAACGCAAAAATTCTTGAAATTTTAAGAAAATCAAAGAATAAAGCGCGGTAATTCTGTTTTTTGAATTGCCTCGCTTTATTTTTTGACTTTGTTTGACTTTGACTTTGGTTGACCTTTGTATTATACTGTATACATCAAAGCGAAAGGATGATACTCATGCTGATATCGGATACAATTGCCGCATTTATTGAAGAAATGCTGGATAACTGCGGCGGAACATTGGAAATAAAACGAAACGACCTTGCAAAACGTCTTGGGTGCGTTCCAAGTCAAATCAATTATGTTGTTTCGTCGCGTTTTACCCCCGAAAAGGGATATATAATTGAAAGCCGGCGCGGCGGAGGAGGCTATCTGCGCATTGTACGCAAAGTACTCAGTGAAGACGAACTGCTCGCAAAAATTTTTAATTCTGTCCATGATACAATAGATGAGAGCGCCTGTTCTTCCATTTTGGACGCGCTGTATACAACCGATATTATCACGTCCAGAGAAAAACGACTCATCCGCGCCTGCATCTCGCAAACCGCGCTTGCTTCACTTTCAAAAGATGAAAAGGATGCCTGCCGCGCTGACATCGTGCGACAGGTTCTGCTCACCCTTATGCAATAAAATAAATCATGATAAAAATAAATGAAAGGAATGATTTTCATGCTTTGCACCAACTGTAAAAAAGAACAGGCCACATTCTTTTATACGCAAAATATCAACGGAAACGAGACCTCCGTTGCGCTATGCGACAAGTGCGCCAAAAAAGCCGGCGTCGGCTTGCAAACAACCAGTATGCTTTCCCCTTTGTTCAATTCCTTTTTCGATCTCCCCGAAAGCGGAAGACAATTGCGTGATCGGGCAAAAAAGTGCAGTCTGTGTGCATTGACTTTCGACGACATTCTGTCCTTGGGTAAAGTAGGCTGTCCCGAATGCTACAATACATTCCGAGAGGAACTGCAAAACACGATACGCTCCATTCACGGCACCGCAAAACACAGCGGACTTTCTCCCAAAAACGGCGCAAACGTGACGGCTCAACCGCAAGCAGAGATGAGCAAGGAAGAAAAGCTGCGCGCCGAATTGGAAACAGCGGTCAAAAATGAAGAGTATGAGACTGCCGCAAAGCTGCGCGACCAAATCAAAAAACTGAAAGAGGAATCATGATGGAAACGCAACATCCAAAGACATGTCCTGATATCGTACTCAGCACCCGTGTGCGGCTGGCCCGCAATGTCGTCGATTATCCCTTTCCGCCTGTACTAAACGAAACCGGACGCCACGAAATTATTGAAAAAGCGGCTAAAGCGATCGAAGACGACGGATTTACACGCGACATGCAAATTTCCGATGATATATATATTCACGCACTGGCCGAAAAAAACCTGGTCAGCCGGGAATTTGCAGACGACAAGGAAACACACGCACTATTTGTCAATGCGGAAAAGAACACCTATATCATGGTTTGCGAGGAAGATCACATTCGAATCCAAGCCTATACCGCCGGACTTGCGCTGAGCGAAGCGTATCAGCACGCACTCTCCGCCGAGCGCATACTCAATGAAAAAATTCGGTTTGCCTTTGACAAAGATCTTGGATATTTAACCCGCTGTCCCACAAATCTCGGCACAGCGATGCGCGCGTCCGTCATGATGTTCCTGCCTGCACTGACAATGACAAACCGAATGGGAGAACTGAAATCTCAGCTTGAAAAAATCGGTATGACGATTCGCGGTATGTACGGCGAGGGATCTGCGGCGGACGCCTGCCTCTATCAAATATCCAATCAGTTGTCTCTCGGTATCTGCGAAGAAGATATTCTCAGAAAAACCGATACCATTGCCCAAAAAATCGCAGAGGACGAGGCAAGCGCACGCGCTTCCCTGTTCAAAGCAAACGCAGACACATTAACTGATAAAATCATGCGCAGTGTGGGTATACTGCATTATGCAACCATAATTTCAAGCAAAGAATTTTTTGACTGTTATACGTATGCACGTCTCGGAGCTTGTCTCGGTATAGCCAAAACACCGGACGGGAAAGCACTGGATCATCTGCTCTATGAAATCATGCCGGCAAACATTCTGCTTTGCAACCGACAAAACAATTTAAGCGATCCGAAGTTTCGGGATAAACTGCGCGCGCAAATGATTCATAAACAACTGCCGGTATAATAATTTAAAAAACTATCCCCAAATAAGGAGGGATTTATATGAACAGCAGATTTACACAAAAAGCACAAAACGCCCTGAACAACGCCTTAATCGCGGCGCGTGAATTCGGTCATACTTATGTCGGATCCGAGCACTTGCTCGTCGGTCTCACAGCAGATGAAGAAAGCGTAGCCGCGCGCGCCCTGATCTCCAAAGGCGCTACCAAGCAAAAAATTGTAGAAACCGTAGTCAACTCTATCGGAACCGGCTCGCCTACAAATGTCAACGCCTCAGACCTGACGCCCCGCACCAAACAAATCATCGAAATGTCCGCTTATGCCTCCGCCCGCTACGGGCACGGCTATATCGGAACCGAGCATTTGCTTCTGGCACTGCTGGAAGAAACCGACTGTGTAGCGCTGAAAATTTTAGCCTCGCTCGGCGTTGACGCCGAAGAACTGAAAAACGAGTTAACCGTCTATCTTGACGGAATGGAGAGAAACGATACGCCGCCGCAAAACGGCGGCGGCAAATCCGGCAACGGCAAAGCGAACATCAAGGACTGTCCCACGCTTTCAAACTATGGCCGCGATTTGACCGCTCTGGCCAAAGAAGGCAAGCTGGATCCGATTATCGGCCGTGAAAACGAAACCGAACGTGTTGTTCAGATCCTTGCGCGCCGCACAAAGAACAATCCATGCTTGATCGGAGAGCCCGGCGTCGGAAAAACCGCCGTAGTCGAGGGACTGGCACAGCGCATTGCCGACGGAAATGTTCCCGAAATGCTGAGAAACAAGAGCATCGTTACAGTGGATATTCCCTCCATGATTGCAGGCGCCAAGTACCGCGGCGAATTTGAGGAACGCCTGAAAAACGTCATGAATGAGGTCTCAAAACGACCCGACATCATTCTGTTTATCGATGAGATTCACACACTGGTCGGAGCCGGCGCGGCAGAAGGCGCGCTGGATGCGGCCAACATCCTAAAGCCGGCGCTTTCGCGCGGCGAAATGCAACTCATCGGTGCGACCACGATCAACGAATACCGCCAAAATATTGAAAAGGATGCGGCGCTGGAACGGCGTTTCCAATCCGTTATGGTGGGCGAACCGACGCCGGAAGAAGCCATACTGATTTTGAAGGGACTGCGCGACAAATACGAAGCGCATCACAAGCTGAAAATCTCGGACGAAGCAATCGAGGCCGCTGTCAATCTTTCAAAGCGGTATATCAACGACCGGTATTTGCCGGATAAAGCCATTGACCTCGTAGACGAGGCCGCCTCGCGCATTCGGATTTCCAATTTCACTTCGCCCCCGGATATCAAGGATATGGAGAAAACCATTGACACGCTTTCAAAAAGCAAAGAAGAAGCGATCAAAGCGCAGAATTTTGAGGAGGCCGCTCGGCTTCGCGATGAGGAACACGCTCTGCGCAAAAAACTGGACGAAGAAAAGGCAGCATGGCAAAAATCCCGCGAGGGCAACGCGCTTGTGGTTACCAAGGACAACATTGCCGACATCGTAACCTCATGGACGGGGATTCCGGTAAAGCAGCTTGAAAGCGAAGAGAGTAAAAAGCTGCTGAATCTGGATAAAATTCTGAAAGAACGGATTATCGGACAGGATAAGGCCGTAGACGCGGTCGCAAAAGCAATTCGCCGCGGCAGAATGGGACTCAAAGATCCAAAGCGTCCGCTCGGTTCCTTTATTTTCTTAGGCCCGACCGGCGTCGGAAAGACCGAGCTTGCAAAAGCTCTGGCACAAATCATGTTCGGCGACGAAAACGCCATGATTCGGATTGATATGTCCGAATATATGGAAAAGCACAGCGTTTCCAAGATGATCGGTTCGCCTCCCGGCTATGTCGGATTCGACGAGGGCGGTCAGCTGACCGAAAAAATCCGCCGGAAACCGTACTCGGTCGTTCTCTTCGATGAAATCGAAAAGGCGCATCCGGATGTCTTTAACATCATGCTTCAAGTTTTGGATGACGGCGTTCTGACCGATTCTCAGGGACGTAAAGTCGATTTCAAAAACACGGTTATTATCATGACTTCCAATGTCGGCGCCGCCGCCATCACAGAAAAGGCCAAATCACTCGGTTTCTCCGCATCTTCGGGCGCTGCGGACGACAAAGCCAGCATTGAAAGCAACGTCATGAGCGCGCTGAAATCCACTTTCCGCCCGGAATTTTTAAACCGACTGGACGAGATCATTGTATTCAACCGACTCACCGATTCCGATATTCGCAAAATCGCAGCGCTTTTGCTGAAAGAATTGCAGACACGAATCAAAGATCTCGGCGTCAACATTACCTTTGACGAATCCCTGATCGCATTTGTTGCAAAAGAAGGCTTTGATCCCGTATACGGCGCAAGACCGCTCCGCAGAGCCATTACAAGCCTTGTGGAAGACAGCTTTTCCGAGGCCATGCTCGAGGGCAGAATCAAGGCGGGAGACAAAATCCTTGCAAAAGAAGCAAACGGAAAAATTGTGTATGAACCCATTTCTTCAAATGAAAATCTTTCTGAAAACAGCGAAATGAACACCGAAAATACCAATGCATAATTTTCAAGATTTCAAAGAGGCGCAGAACCTGATTCTGCGCCTCTTTGTTTTATTCAGTTAAAAAACGCAATAGTGCAGGAGCATATAAACTACGGTTCCGCCCGCAATAGAAAGCAACATATTCCGCCTCCAAACATGCAGCAAGACAATACAGCCGATTGCAATCAATTCCGGAAGTCCATATGGGCTGACCAAAACTTCAACATCTTTCAAACAATAAACGACCAGCAGTCCGAGCGCGGCCGCCGGTAAAAAACGTCCTAAATATTGTATGTATTTCGGCGTAGGGCGATTGACCGGAAAAAGCCAAAAAGGCAAAAAACGCGTTAAAATTGTTCCGAGCGCCACCACGGCTATCGTAATGATTTGCTGTGTCTGTGTCATGTCCTGTCTCCTGACTTTTCAATCGGTTTTTGCAAAAGCGTCAGCACACCCAAAATCAAAAGCATGGCGGGAATCATAAAATTATCGCTGTCAAACAAAAGCAAGCAGGCAAGCGAAAGTCCCACTCCCAATACAGAGCTTATATGCGACTTTTCTTTCAGCCAATTATCCAGAAAAATCACCACAATCAACGCGGTCATCACAAAATCCAAGCCCTCAAGCTGAGCGGGGATCAATGAACCGAGCAAGCCGCCGAGCGTCGCGCCCATAACCCAATAAGAATGGTTCAAAAGCGTTACAAAGAAGTAAAACCAACCGCGATCCACGCCAAGCGGAACGTCAACCGTGCAGTTAATCGAAAAAGCCTCGTCACACAAACCAAAAATCAAATACCACCGTTTTTTACCCGCGCCTTTATACTTATCCAGCATCGACAGACCATAGAACAGATGTCGCGCATTGACCATAAGCGCAAGCAAAAACGCACCGACCGGATCAAACGCACCAAGCAACAAATCAACAGTCACAAATTCCATCGAACCCGCAAAAACAATCAGACTCATAAATATAGGATACAGCGGAGAAAAGCCAGAAAGATTCATGTACATACCGTATGCCGTTCCCAAAAATAAAAATCCGGCTAAAATAGGCAGCGTATACGGAAAAGCGACGCGCAATGCTATCACTACAGAAGTTTTTTTATTCAACGTACAACTTGTCCTTTCTATCCGCACAGCGATCAAAATCAAAATAACAAATACCGCTTTATCTTAACATATAGATTGCCAAAATGCAATCTCAGCGCCAAAATAAACAGACGCTTTCCAAAGCGTTGTTTTAAGAACATCCGCAGAGGCGGCGACCAGCGCCCGAGGCGCATAGCATACTATGTCCCCCTGCATCATGTCTTCCTATTACAACGCGCTTTACGGCGTCTGTTTATTTTAATTGTTTGCTTCTTTTAAAAATCTGCAATGCAATATGTCCGTCGCCGTTTACATCATAAAGCGCATCATAACCGCCGCTGACGACTTTTTAACTAAGCAGTGCCGCGTCCCAAGCGGTTATCCGCGCGTCTGAATCAGAATGCGGCGGCGCAGTCGGCCCGTATCATATATAGATTTTCTCAAACTCCGGTTGCGATTATTTTCATCAAATACATAATATCACTCAAATCGGATTTTCCGTCTGCATTCGGATCATAAGCCGCGCTGTACCCCGCATTCGACATAATATACCGCGAAACCAAAAATACATCTGCCAGCGTAACGCGCCCGTCCCGATTAAAATCGTCTTTATATATATTTGCAGGATAAGGCTGCGGAGTCGTGGTTGGACCGTACACATACAAAATGTCCGGACCGCCGTTCTCGTCAGGGACAAATTTTACGAGGTCAATACAAGTATACCGAGGTTCAACAAGATTTGTACTGCTATGCTGATGATATACCATATAAAGCTCACTGCCGTCCGGCGAAGTTACAAAAACGCCGTCGCCCACACCGTCTACCGCACTGTTATAGGTCAAAATATCGTTGTATTGATATTTCGTATACGGTCCAAGGACATTCTCTGCCACCGCATAACCCTCTCCATAATGTCCTTTGTAATGACCTGTCGCATAAATCATATAATACAGTCCGTTATGCTTATGAATCACGCCGCCCTCGCTGATTAAACCGTATCCATCCGTCTCATAAATGTCCGTCGGGGAAATCAGAAGCGTCAGCGTACCGGACTTCGGTGTAATCACCCCGTCCGCTACCGCAACTTCTTCCATCCAGATAAAGTTTCCGCCGCCGAACCGCACATACGATAAATAAATTTTTCCATCATCATCTATGAACGGATGACCGCCGATCTCGCTGACGTCGTGCAGCGGAACACCGGGGGTCGCCGGTTCAAACGGGCCGTACGGAGACGATGCCACCGCATAGTAAAGCCTTGAATTTCCCTCTGAATTTTTTGCCGCATACAGCAAATAGAACAAGCCGTCATGATAAAAAACATTCGGACTCATGTAACTGCTGGTCTTATATTCCGCTTTATGCGTAAATACAACATTCTTCGAGGTCCAATTAACCAGATCTGTTGAGGTATGTACACGGAAAACATTATTTCCGTCCGATATACGGTTATACAAATAATACACGCCGTCATAATAAAGCACATCTGGATCCGCGCCGACCGTTACCGGATTGGTATGCGTTTTGCCCGCATATGCCCGCGGCTCAGAAAAGGTCAAAGCCGATACGCATCCGCCGTCCAGCCAAATTCCAAAATTACCTGCGCGATAGGTTCCCAGCCGCATATCAAACTTCGGGAAAGGGGCGTAATCATTAAAATTATCCTCAAAGTAAAGCTTTACATATTTATCAAGCACTTCAATCCGCACAGTCCGAACTCCGTCTCTGACCGGAACATTTTTTGACCCCATGCATTTGAACTTTCCGTTAATCACCTGATAAAGATATACGCGCTCCTCTTCTCGGTTGATCTCGAAAACAAAATAGTTTCGCATGTCGGTTGCACCAAACACAAAGCGCGTTGCGCCAACAGCTTCAAGCTCGCATTCCACCGCAAAATCTTCCGCGAAAACATCTGCACTGAGCAAAGCGCCTGTGCCACGCACCTCAGTTTCAAGAATCTCCAAACTTCCGCCGTACTGAACAGCCATCCCCGCAAAACTCGCAGATTGACTGAGTTCAGGCAGAACATCATCCTCTAAAACCGTCACACGAAAATTGTCAAAAGTACCGGCGTCATTATAAAATTTCCGAAGTCCGATCTGATTTCCGATTGCCGAATAAATATCCTTGGAAGAGGTGCCGATATCATAGGTCATGCCAAAATACTGCACCGTACCGTCTAAAGACGTTACAAGATACGTCAATTCTTTTCCGCGCACCGTTACAGAAAGATGTAAATCCGCACCTCGCCGTATGGATGCAAGTCCGACCGTAATATTACCACCCCACGCTCCGGTCGCATCATAACAGCCCATAGCGCCCTTTTGCGCATCCGCACTGATAAAAAAATCATAGCCGAAAAAAGTTTTCGGACGGACGGACGGCCCCCCGATTCCTCCGATTAAAATGCCGCCTGTGGAGGTATGGCCGAGAAAATCCACTTCTACACGAAAATTCTTGCCCGTATACTTGTTCGGTAGCGTATACGTAAGGTAAGCCGAACCGGAACCGGAACCGGCTGTAAGTCCTCCGTTCCCAATCGCCCAGTTTCCGTTTAACGTAAAATCGGAAAGAGATGACGAATCTGAAAAATCATTAAAGTAAATCTCTGTTTCTTTTGCCTGTACGCTAACCGCCAGCACCGCGCACAAACCAATCAATGCCCACAAAA
>CATYXQ010000038.1 GCA_958414825.1 uncultured Eubacteriales bacterium
GTATCCCAGATACGAGGATTTCAGTCCGGACAGTTCCTTGCTGACCAGATAGCAATCTTTATTGAATACTAGCGGCATGACCGGCATCTGATTCATCAGATACGCTTCCGCCTCTGCCAAAATATCCGCACGCTTGGCAACATCTTTCTCAGCAAAAGCACGTTCAATGATCTCATTATATCCGTCATCGTTATATCCGGTTCGATGCGATATAAAATCATAGGTTTCACTGGACATATCGATTCCGTTGCCGGAAAATTCAAGTGCAAATGCGGCAAGCGCCGGAAAAGCATCGACGGAAAGCATACTGACATCCACGGCGAGCACGTCAAAATCGCCGGTTTCATACGCTTCCTGCACCGAATCAATATAATAATCAATTTCTTCCGTATTTTCAACCACTGTTTCCACCGTTGCAGTCAATGGTCTGAGTTCAACTTTGAAACCAAGTTCGCTCCATACACCCGCAACATATTCCGCAACAGCCTGTTCCGCCTCATTTTGTTTATACGAGATTGAAAAACTGCCGTTCTTAACGCCGGCTTCAGCCAGAAGCGCGCGTGCGCCGTCCATATCCGCCGCCGTATTCAGAACACCGCCATGCACATCGCGGAAACTTTTTCCGCTTGTTGCATTAAAGACCGTATTGGCAATCAATCCGGTCGCCGGATCCGCATAAACCAAAATATCGGCAATCGCTTTGCGGTCAACTGCCATGGAAAGCGCGCGGCGCACACGCGCATCGGCAAACAGCGGATTCGATGTATTAAACATATACGTATAGGTGGAATTTGCATCGGTTACATGCGCCTGCTTTTGCAGTTCAGCACGTTTGGACAGCGGAACATCCCCCATGTACAAAATATTGCCTGCCGCATACTCGGCATAAATTGCATCGAGATCGTCAGCATAGGTACGCTGACCGGAGGGCTTCTCCTCTTCCTTTATAAAATGCACAAGAATCCGATAAGGCGTGACAAATTTATCCAACTTATCCTCTTCGGTATCACGGTAATAGTAGTTGTTGCGCTCCAGACGCATTGTATTTTCATCGCGGTCGATGGATTTAATCACCAGCGGTCCGTTGGTAACCAACGTTGCGTGTCGGCGAGACCAATATCTGGAATTGGAAGCAACGGAATCCTCACGCAGAGGAACCAAAGACAAGCTGGCAAGATTCTTTTTGAAATTTTCAAAATCAATCTTACCCTCAAAAGTAATCTCCAGCAAATAAGTATCCAGCGCCACAACACCCAAATCATCTATGGAGGCATTTCCCGCCTTGACCGTGCGTGCATTTTTCACTTCATACAAAAGTGACACCGCAGAACTCTTATAAGTCGGCTCCATCAGCCGCTTCCAGGCATAAACAAAATCATCCGCCGTGAGCGCGCGACCGTCCGACCATTTCGTCTCTTTTAGAGAAATGCGCATTTTATACTCTCCAGAAGCCGGATCCTCAATTGTTTCCACTTTTTCAGCCAGCCCGTTTACCAGCTTGCCATTCTCGTCCAAGCGGAACAGCCCCTCATAAATAAGCCCTAAAATCTTAACTGAAGCTTCATCCGTAATGTCCAGTCCGGGGTCGAACGCATAAAGATCCCCCGTTATGTAAGCATTAAAAATATCGCCTTTGTCCTCACTGTCAATGTCAATTGAACCGCCGCAGGACGCAAGCGGCAAAATTACCGTCAACAAACATAAAATCAGAGTTATGACTCTCTTCATCACAACTGGTCCTCCGAAATCCGTAATACATTTTCCGCTTATATGCTTTCGCATAAATTGGCTTTTTTTATTATATCATTAAATTAAAATGGAATCAATGAAATTTCAGCGAATTTTTATTATTGGGAATTATGCACAATCACGCTTTTTTATTTTTGTTATAAATAACGATCAAAATTTTAATTCATATGTGACAGTATACACCATATTTCCGTGCCTGTCTATGTTAAACTATAAATATATAAACGGCCGTCGGAAACCAAGCCTTTTCGTGGCAATGCGCGCATTCACAGCCGCAAGATGCTTTCGAGGCGATCGATCTCCGCTTTGAAAACAAACGTTTATTTTGTACTTCGTCCGCAATATTTTTTTACTTTATCGACCGTCTGTATATATGAAGCGTTCTGAGGGGAAAATTTTTCTTGAGGTGATTCAAATGAAAAATTACAGCGTCCATACAGACCTTGCCTGCGAATCCGAAGCTTCGCACGACGGTGGAAAACTGGGGACACGGTATTCGGAAACGGACAAAAACGGTTTTAAAACTGCCCATCTCACCGTCTTGAATCAAGACGGTGAGAAAGCGACCGGCAAACAAATCGGCACGTATATTACAGTTTTCTCGGAACTGATCTGCAACCTTGACGAAGCGCGTTTTGAAGCGCTGACTTCCCTGATTGCCGAAGAAATCGACGAACTCGCCAAGAACCTGCTCGGCGGCGCGCCGACCTGCGTGCTTGTAGCAGGTCTCGGCAACCGCGAAATCACTGCGGACAATATCGGCCCGAAAACAGTCGATAAGCTCACGGTAACACGTCATATTAAAGAACATGATGCCGCACTGTTCAACCGATTCGGGAAAGTACCGCTGTGCGCCATTGCGCCTGGCGTACTGGGGCAAACCGGTATAGAAACCGCCGAACTGCTCAGCAGCGTCAAAGAATGCGCGTCGCCGGATCTGATCATCGCAATTGACGCGCTGGCCGCACGCTCTACCGAACGCCTCGGCGCAACCGTTCAGATTTCGGACAGCGGGATTTTTCCGGGCAGCGGAATCGGCAACAAGCGCAACGAAATCAGCTTGGAAACTATGGGCGTTCCCGTAATTGCCATCGGCGTCCCGACGGTCGTCAATTCCGCAACACTGGTCTACGACGCGCTCTGCCGCGCCGGTTATACTCAAATTGACGAACAAATCGAAAAGGTTTTGCATGAGGGAGAGCGCTTTTATGTATCTCCAAGGCAAAGCGACACAATCAGCGAACGCGTCTCTATTCTGCTTGCCCATGCAATCGACGAGGTTTTCCTATACTGAGGAGGTACGCCTATGCAGCTACAAATGAATAACGAAACAGAAGCGATCGGGCGGCAGGCACTGCCGCCCGCACCGGAAGATATGAACATACCGGAACAGCCAAGGCAAAGAAGCGGCAGGCACTACGCAATGCAGAGTTTTGCCTGCATATTTTGCGCAGCCGCCGCTCTGTTCGTCCTCTTTATCTGCGCGCTTGACAAAATCGACGAAATCCGAGATCGCGGCCTGTTAGAATATTTAAGCGAAGAAATCCTAAAAACCGGCGGCGATAGCAAAAGTCTCGGCGATCTAATGAGCGTCGCGGCTTTCGGACACAGCGATCTCCAAGCCGATACAGACGCCGAAAAGCCGGATATACCCGTACAGGCCGTACCGATTCTGCCGCGTATTTTTTACATACCGAAAGAGCAGATTGCGGACGAGATCTATCTGGAAAAAGAGGAACTGGAACGAAAAATATTTGAACTGTATTCTTTCGATTATTCCAAAGTTCCGTCAAATAAATACGCCATTATTCCAACTGATCTCTCCGCAGCGCAGGAGACGGAACTGAAAAACGACACCGCTTTCAATATCAATATGGCCGAAATCTCCAAACAGGCAAAACTGCTGGAGCCGATCACACCGGGCGCCGATCCGCTGGTTTTGATTGTGCACACGCACGGAACAGAGAGCTTTTCCGAAGAGGGATCCATCTACTACGACGAACAATACAACCAACCGCGCAGCGAAAACACTTCCGAAAATATTGTTGCAGTCGGGCGCGTTCTCGCAAGTGAACTCAACGCGCGCGGCATTCCCACTCTGCACTGTGAAATCATGCATGACAAAGAATCCTATATCCATGCCTACGAACGAAGCGCAGAAAGTATTGCTCGTTATCTGGAAGAATACCCATCCATCCAATACGTATTTGACGTTCACCGCGATTCGGTTATCCGAAACGACCTTTCCAAACTTCGACCGGTTACACTCTACAAGGGAACCCCCTGCGCACAGATCATGATGATCGTCGGTTCAAGTGAAAAGGGCGCCGGAGAATACAACTGGGAAAGCAATCTGATTCTTGCGGAGGCAATTCAGCAGCGCTTGTTCTCCGATACACTCGGCATACCGAGAAAATTATATCTCCGCGGCGCTTCCTACAATCAGCAACTTGCAAAGCATGGTCTGCTTCTGGAAATCGGCAGTTGCGGCAATTATCTAAGCGAAGCGCAAAACGCGGCAAAAGCGTTTGCAAAAGCATTTGCAGACATCCTGTTCGGGAAATCATAGTCAAGCGTTCAAATATCGCAGACGCGCAAAAAGGAATCCGCCGTTTTATATCGGCGGATTCCTTTTTGCACCGAGGATCCTTGACGCATAATTCTTCCAAAATACCGCAATGTCCGACCATTTCAATTTTTAATAGAAAACATTTCTAAAAATCTGTTGACAAATTCCGCCGGATTCTCTATCATTAGAGTAGCGTCTTTCGGATCAACCCCGATTCCATACTCTGAGAGCGTTATATTTGCAATCTTGTAATTTTGCAATTCAGTAAAATGTTATTCTTCTTTAAAAAAGTATATAGAGCAAAAGCAAAATGGCAAAAATACGTATAAAAATCTGCGAGGAATAAAAAATGTTAAAACTTTCGCACATTTCCTGGGAAACGCCGGATCAAACCAAGATCTTAAACGATCTCAGTCTGACGATACCCGACAATAAACTGGTGGTTATCACCGGATCAAACGGCGGCGGTAAAACCACGCTGGCGAAGATCATTGCGGGACTCTATACCCAATCTTCAGGTAAAATTCTCATGGACGGAACCGATATTTCCGATCTTGATATTACCGAACGCGCCAAAAAAGGCATCAGCTTCGCTTTTCAGCAACCGGTTCGGTTTAAAGGCATCACGGTACGCAAGCTGCTGGAATTGTCTTCCGGCAACACATTGAAAGAGGACAAACTGTGTGAAATTTTAAGCCAGGTAGGCCTCTGCGCGCGGGAATATATCGACCGTGAGATCAACGCCACGCTTTCCGGCGGCGAAATTAAGCGTATTGAGATCGCATCCGTGCTGGCAAGGCACACAAAAATTTCAATTTTTGACGAACCCGAAGCGGGGATAGATCTCTGGAGCTTTACAAATCTGATTCAGGTATTTCAGCAAATTCGGCAAAGCCTGACCGGTACCCTGATCATCATCTCCCATCAGGAACGAATTTTGCAAATTGCCGATGAGATTGTAGTGATCGCAAACGGAACCGTTCAATCGTCCGGTCCAAGAGACGAAATACTGTATAAGCTACTCGCCGGCAAGGAATTTGTACCGGCTTGCTCAAAGCAGGAGGCCATGTTTCAATGAAAGAAATCACAAAAGAACTGCTGCGCCAAATATCCGGACATGACGGCAATTTTACCGGCGCATATAACCTTCGAGAGGACGGTTGCTGCGCGGGACGGCAATCCAGCGCGCATATTAAAATTGAATCCAAAACAGACAATCCGGGGCTCGAAATTCATGTTGATCCCTACACGGCGGGAGAAACGGTTTACATTCCTGCATGCGTCACACACGGGGACGTAGACGACCTTGTATACAACGATTTTTACATCGGTGAAAACGCGGATGTTACCATTGTAGCCGGATGCGGCGTCCACACCGATACCGGAGAACCTGCGCGTCACAACGGCATCCACCGTTTCATTCTTGCAAAGGGGTCCAAAGTAAAATATATTGAAAAGCACATCGGAACCGGAAAAGGCGCCGGACTCCGCTCGATTGATCCGGTCACAGAAGTACAAATCGGAGAAAACGCCGTCTTGGAGATGGATACGGCGCAAATCGGCGGTGTTGACCGCACAACGCGAAAAACTACCGCTACGCTGGACGCCGGCGCACGGCTGTTAATCCGCGAACGGCTGCTCACCGAAGCGGAACAAACAGCAAAAACCGAATTTTATGTGGAATTGAACGGAGACGGTTCCGGCGTCGATCTGATGTCCCGCTCCGTGGCAAGAGACCACTCCCACCAGTCCTACCATTCGGTGATTATCGGAAACGCCCCCTGCACCGGCCATTCGGAATGCGACGCGATTTTAGCGGATTCAGGCATAGTGGACGCAGCCCCGGAACTGTGCGCGCACAACAACGACGCCGTTTTAATTCACGAAGCGGCAATCGGAAAGATTGCGGGCGAACAGATTATGAAACTGCGCACCTTGGGACTCACTGAAAAAGAAGCGGAATCTACCATTATCAACGGATTTTTAAGCTGACGCCGCTTTCACACTGATTTTCACAAGTAAAAACTCTGAAAGGACGCTTGCAGCGTCCTTTTTCTATTTGCTCTGTTTGCCGACAAAAACAAAACGGCGATGATTTGCTTATCTGTTTTGCGTTGACTTTTATACACAAATATGATAAAGTGTAAACAAAAGATATTTAAAATTATACATAGCGTACATCAATATGAGCGGAGATGAAAAAATGCCGAAAGCGCTGTTTTTTACCATTATCGGATATTTATGCGGCAGCATTTTGTTTGCAAAATGGTTCGGATATCTGCTGTGCAACACTGATATTACCGAAAACAGCCGCGACCGCAATCCGGGAACAGCCAACGCCTTTCTGTTCGGCGGATTCCGATGCGGAATCATAACCCTTTTTTGCGAACTTATAAAAGGGTTCCTGCCGGTTTTTTTATACCGAAATACAACTCCGCTTCCCGACAGTTATGCCGGTCTTCCCCTGGTGATGGCAGCACCCGTAGCCGGCCATGTCTTCCCTGTGTTTCATCATTTTCGCGGCGGCAAAGGAATTGCCGTTTCATTTGGATGTTTGATCGGATTGTTTCCGGACGCGCGTCCGGCGCTGATTTTGGCATTTGTTTTTATTTTCTTTTCAACGGTCGTGGTCGTTTCTCCGCATTACTACAGAACATTTCTAACCTATGCGGTATCAGCGGCGCTGATGCTGCGATATGTTCAGGATTTCTGGCTCATATCGGGATTTGGGCTGATTTCGGCGCTTATCATGATTAAACTTCTGATGAGCACAGAAGAAAAAGGAAAGTGTAGGATACGACTGTTATGGAAGCATTGATTTTATCCTGCGGCACCGGCGGCGGTCATAACGCCGCCGCAGAAGCCATTGCGGAGGAACTTCGTGCAAGAGGACACAAAGCGGAAATACTGGATCCGTACGCACTTGTCGGCCGCGGGCTGGCGATCTCCGTCAGCAATGCCTACATCCGACTGGTACAGAAACTGCCGGGCGCATTCGGTTGTCTGTACGGCCTGGCCAATCTTATACGGAAGCTTCCGTTTGTTTCGCCGGTCTATCTGATCAATCGAAAAATGTCCACATATATGCATGATTTTCTCGCCAAGCGAAATTTTGATGTGATTATCATGCCGCATTTATTTCCCGCCGAGATCGTGACCGCAATAAAAAAGAAAGGACAAAAGCTTCCCCTCACCCTCTTTATTGCAACCGATTATACCTGTATCCCGTTTACCGAGGAGACAGAATGCGACTACTATGTGATTCCCGCCGTGGAATTGACGCCCGAATTTTGCAAGTGCGGAATTGCGCCCGAAAAGCTTCTCCCATTCGGGATCCCGGTCTCCTCGCGGTTTACTTCAGAGGATACGCCTGCAAACGCCAAATGCCGGCTGGGACTGGCAGACGATATATCCTATCTGCTGATTTCCGGCGGCAGTATGGGAGCAGGAAAGCTGCGCAAAATCGTTCGCTGGCTTTATCAGGCGTCGGATGAAAAACAACATTTGATCGTCATTTGCGGGAGCAACGAAAAACTGCACCGCAAATTATGCCGCGAATATTCGGACAATCCACGTGTGCGGATTGTCCAAAAAACCGACAAAATGGCTGATTATATAAAAGGCTGCGCCGCATTCTTCTCAAAGCCCGGTGGACTCTCATCAACAGAAGCCGCAGTCTTGGGCACTTTTCTGGTTCATATTTCCCCGATTCCGGGATGCGAAACAAGGAATGTAAATTTCTTTTCCAGACAAGGGATGAGTTTTGACGCCGGAAAAAATAAAGAATTGCTTCTCTCTGCCCTGCACCGGTCGGCAGATGTAAAAGAAGTCCAAAAAATGCAGACGATTCAGCGCCAATTCATCAATCGTTTCGCAGCACAGGATATCTGCGACTTTATAGAAAACCACGTATCTTGACCTGATCCAAATAAAACTTTATTTATCAAGGAGCGATGAATCATGCTGTCAAAAGTTTTAAAAATCACCTTTTCTCTTCTGACTCTGTCTCTTGCCGCTTTGCTTTGCGGGTGCGCTTCCAATCCGCCGGATATTTCAGACAGCGGCACGCAGTTTTCCGACGAGCTTTCCCCAACCACACCGGTCGAACAGTTTACTGAGGTTAAAAACGGTATGTTTATCGGTCAGACCGGGTACATGCAAAACTCCGGCGGAATCAGCAGCGCGGCAGATCCTTCCGTTCTATATTACGAGGGGAAATATTATATGTACGCAACATCCATCGGTTCCGGCTTTAAATGCTGGTCGTCCGATAATTTGTCCGTATGGACAGACGAGGGCGTCTGCTTTAAGAGCGGCAATGGTTCCACATGGAATAAAACCTGTCATTGGGCTCCCAGCGTCGTATATTACAACAATCTGTTCTATATGTTCTTTACGGCAAGTCCGCAGCCCTCCGGGCAACAATATGAAAAGCTGTATATGGGCGTGGCGACCTCCGAATCGCCAACCGGACCGTTTACCAGCATTTCCGAAGAACCGTTTATGGGCGAAGACAAAGTTGAAATCGGCGTAGTTGACCCCTATGTCCTGTTTGACGAGGACGGTTCCATTTATTTGTATTACAATTACGACCGCCGTGCACTGGGCGGCACACTGGATATTTATTGCGTACCGATTTCAATGAACGGAACCGAGGTGCATATGATCGGCACCCCCGTATGTGTTTTGCAGCCATCGGCCGACCTGAACAGTTGGGAACGCCGTCAGGGTGCCATTGTAGAGGGCGCCGTTGCGCTCAAACATGCCGGTAAATATTATTTGATGTACAGCAGCAATTCCTATGCAAAGCCGGAATATGCAATGGGTTACGCCGTCTCCGATTCCCCTATGGGGCCGTTTGTAAAGTATGACGGAAATCCGGTGCTGCATTCCAATTCTTATGTAAATGGCCCCGGGCACAACGATTATGCTGTTTCGCCGGACGGTACGGAATATTTTTGCGTATACCATACACACAAATCACTCGGAGAATATAACGGACGCACTGTAGCTGCGGACCGCATCGTCTTTCTCGAAGACGGCACACTGACAGTTGACGGTCCATCCTATTATATAAAGAATCCGCTCCCCTCCGGCACAAAGGGAACAGTACGCCTGCAAAAGGGATACAGTCTGCAAACCGATAACAAAATCACTTCCGGCGATCTGTCATTTTTATCAGACAATTTGACGGCTATCGAAAATCGGGCAGTCCGCTTTGAAAGTGAAAATCCGGTTCAATTCGATATTAAACTCGACTCTCCCTGCGACCTCAAACAAGTTTGGGTTTATCCGTTAAATGCAGAAAATGCGCCGGCGTCCGCTACGCTTATCATCAACGGCGAATACGCAATCCGTAATATCAAGTTTTCCAATGCCACAAGACAGCCCTGCGTATTCCTGCTCGACAAACTGCCCGAAGGGGTATTGATCGAAAGCCTGAAAATCGAGCTTTCTATGGATGAAAACGCCGATGGCTGCGCCCTTACCGAAATCATCCTGTGTGCCAAAGAATAAACATCGGCTATAATGCTATAAAAAATCAATATCTGCTATTTTCTTATGATAAAATAATCAATCCCCGCGGAATCAAATGATTTCGCGGGGATTCTCATTTTAATAATTCTCTTTTCGGACTTCAAAATAGCTTTTTGGATGCGCGCAAACCGGGCATACCTCAGGAGCTTTCTTTCCAATAACCAAATGACCGCAATTGCGGCATTCCCACATGGTCTCTTCGCTTTTTTCAAAAACTTTCTGCATCTCAACATTGCCAAGCAGCGCACGGTAACGCTCCTCATGTGATTTTTCAATCGCAGCCACCAAACGAAACTTAACAGCCAAAGCATGAAAGCCCTCTTCCTCCGCCTCTTTGGCAAAAGTATCGTACATATCCGTCCATTCGTAATTTTCTCCCTCAGCCGCATGCAAAAGATTCGCCGCCGTGTCTCCCAGTTCCCCGAGTTCTTTGAACCACATTTTAGCGTGTTCTTTTTCATTATCCGCAGTTTTCTGGAAAATTTCCGAAATCTGCTCATACCCTTCTTTTTTTGCTACGCTTGCAAAATATGTATACTTGTTTCTGGCCTGACTCTCCCCTGCAAATGCTGTCCAAAGATTTTTTTCGGTCTTGCTGCCCTTTAATTCCATTGTCGTTTCTCCTTTTCTATTTAAGAATAGTTCCTATATTCATATTATCAGGATTTTTTCTCCTTGTCAAGCCCATTTCAAAAATTTTTTATGCGCAAATTTCGATGTAAAACGACAGAACTCACGCTATCATGATAAAAATTTGCATTTTGAAGTTTTTTATCGCTTATCTTCCCTCGATGTATGCACAGGCGGCAAGCGCCGCTGCGGCGCCGTCTGCAATTGCCGTGGCAATCTGCCGCACCTGTTTTTTGCGGCAATCGCCGGCCGCAAAAATTCCGGGTACGCCGGAAAAGCCGTTTTCATCCGTTTGAATGTAGCCGTTTTCCAAACGAACAAAATCCGAAAAAGCTTCATTCTCGGGTACAAGTCCCACTGCGATAAAAACGCCGTCCACCGACAATTCGCGCACATTACCGGTATGCGCGTCCGCAATACAGACAGACGAAAGCGTCTTCTCTCCCTGAAATCCCATTACAGTCGAAGAAAAATATACCTGCACATTCGGCTGTTCCAGCAAACGATCAATCAGCCGCTGCTCGCCGGTAAAACCGTCAAGGTTCTGAATCACCAAGACATTTTTGCAAGTCTGACAAAGCAAAAGCGCCTCTTGCAGCGCCGAATTTCCTCCACCGACCACCGCTACCGTTTTGCCCTCATAAAAAGCTCCGTCACAAACTGCGCAAAACGAAATGCCGTCTCCGATAAACTTCTCTTCTCCCGGTACGCCGAGCAAGCGATGCTTTGCGCCCGTAGCTAAAATCACGGCTTTTGCCGTATACGCCCCTGTATCCGTCACAACGGTTTTGACATCTCCGCCGCGAAGGGCAACGACCCTGGCAACCTCGACTTCGGCGCCCTGCGAAAGCACTTGTTCCACCATGCAATCGGCGAGTTCACTGCCGCTGATAGAAGAAAAACCCGGATAGTTTTCGATTTTCGGAGAATAGGTCATTTGACCCCCGAAACCGCCTTTTTCAATCATCAAAACCCGTTTGCCGCTACGGCAGGCATACAGGGCGGCGGTCAGTCCCGCAGGACCGCCGCCGACCACAATTATATCATACATGAACACGATTTCCTTTTTGCGCGATGTAATTCCGTATATCGGAAACTCCTGAAAACTTCTGCTGACCGACAACCAGCGTCGGCGCCTGTTTCAGACCGAGCGACGATGCAAGTTCCTTGTTATCCTCTACATAAAGCTTTTCATAGCCAATCCCCGCGTCTTCAAGAAGTTTTGCCGCAATCTTGCAGTTGGGACAAGTCTTTGTGGCAAACAGAACTGCGGTCTCCGCCTCTGGGCAAGCTGTCGTTTCTGTCGGCGAAGCCTCGGATACCGAAACGCCGTGACGCTTCAGTACACTGGCCGCAACATCATATTCAAGGCGATCCTTAAATTCATGCGATTTGCCATCATTCCAGTTCTGCACAGGACGATAGTACCCCGTAATACGGCTATATACCTCGGTTTTTTCGCCGCAGTGCGGGCAGATATACTGCTCGCCTGCAAGATACCCGTGCGCCTTACAGATCGAATATGTAGGAGAAATCGTATAATACGGCAGCTTATAGTTTTCGGCAATTTTGCGCACCAAAAGCGCAGCCGCTTTCCAATCAGGCAGCTTTTCACCGATAAAGGAATGAAATACCGTACCCGAAGTATAGAGCGTCTGTAATTCGTCCTGAATATCCAGAGCAGAAAACAGATCGTCGGTATAGCCAACCGGCAAATGCGAACTGTTCGTGTAATAAGGAGCGCCGTCGGTTCCGCCGGCCGTGATAATGTCGGGGAAACGCTTAACATCGTGCTTTGCCAAACGGTATGTCGTAGACTCGGCAGGCGTTGCTTCCAGATTGTACAGATCTCCGTACTTCTCCTGATAATCCGCAAGACGCTCGCGCATATGGTTCAGCACTGCCTTGGTAAACGCCTGCGCCTCCGCATGGGTCAGATCCTTACGAATCCAACGGGCGTTCAGGCAAGCCTCATTCATACCGATAAGACCGATTGTGGAAAAATGGTTTTCAAAGGTCCCGAGATACCGTTTGGTATACGGATACAACCCCTCATCCAAAAGCTTTGTGATGACCTTGCGTTTGATATCAAGAGAACGCGCGGCCACATCCATCATATGGTCAAGGCGCTTATAAAACTCGGTGCTGTCGGCTGAAAGATAGGCGATGCGCGGCATATTGATGGTCACAACGCCAACCGAACCGGTGCTTTCCCCACTTCCGAAAAAGCCGCCTGATTTTTTGCGCAGTTCGCGCAGATCCAAACGAAGACGGCAACACATCGAACGCACATCGCTCGGCTCCATATCGCTGTTGATATAATTGGAGAAATACGGCGTGCCGTATTTACTCGTCATCTCAAACAGAAGCTTATTGTTTTCGGTTTCCGACCAATCAAATTCCCGTGTGATCGAATAGGTCGGAATCGGATACTGAAAACCGCGACCGTTGGCATCGCCCTCGATCATGATCTCAATAAACGCCTTATTAATCAGATCCATTTCCGCCTTGCAGTCTCCGTACGTGAAATCCATTTCACGACCGCCGACCAGCGCAGGCATATTCTCCATATCCCGCGGAACCGTCCAGTCCAGCGTAATATTCGAGAACGGCGCCTGCGTACCCCAGCGCGATGGCGTATTCACGCCATAAATGAACGCTTCCAAGCTCTTTTTGACCTGCTCATAGCTTAGATTATCGGCTTTTACGAACGGCGCAAGGTAGGTGTCAAACGAAGAAAATGCCTGCGCGCCTGCCCACTCGTTCTGCATAATGCCAAGAAAATTAACCATCTGATTGCAGAGTACGGAAAGGTGCTTTGCGGGAGAGGAAGTCATTTTGCCGGGAATACCGCCGAGTCCCTCTTTAATCAGCTGTTTGAGCGACCATCCGGCGCAGTAACCGGTCAGCATGGACAAATCATGAATATGAATGTCCGCATTCTGATGCGCCTGTGCGATTTCATTATCATATACCTCGGAAAGCCAGTAGTTTGCCGTAATCGCCCCAGAATTGCTGAGAATCAGGCCGCCGACCGAATAAGTCACCGTCGAATTCTCTTTCACGCGCCAGTCAGTCGCTTTGACATAGCTGTCCACGATTTCCTTATAATCCAAAATCGTAGATTTCATATTGCGCAGCTTCTCGCGCTGCCGACGATACAAAATATAGGCTTTTGCCACTTCCGCATAACCGCCCTGCACAAGCACGGACTCCACGCTGTCCTGAATATCCTCAACCGAAATCAAGCCGTCTTTAATTTTCGGCTCAAAATCCGCCGTAACTTTCAGCGCCAGGAAATCAATCACGCTCGGATGAAAATTCACCTCGCAGGCTTCAAAAGCCATTTCAATTGCTTTGGAAATTTTAGAAAGGTCAAAATCCACAATTTTGTTATCCCGTTTTTTTACATGGTACATAAAAGCCGTCCTCCTATTGTATCGAATCCGCCCAAAGCGATCCGGCGGAAATCTGTCAGTGCTTATACGATACCACAGTTTAGACGACTTGTCAATACAAACCACAATATTTGGATAATTTTTTCGATGTGCAACTATATATTGTATATCACAAAAAATGTCACTGCCTGAGCAACGGATGCCTATACGACGCAAATCCGGACGTTTCTCTTTATTTTTGCAGCGCGTCACGGCGAAACGCAGACGGTACAAACGAACGCACCGCAGCCAGACAGGCGTCCAGCAATTCATCAGAGACAGCAAAATCGCCATGCCCCACAAGATCGCCCGAATCTCGAAAAGGCTGCAAAAAATAACGGTTTGCCCCAGCAATCCATCGACCAATCGAGACAAAATCCTCCGGCGTATGAAAAGCGCCCGTCACAGTCGTGCGGAACTCATATTCTACGCGCCCGGACAGCAAAAAGGAAACCGATTCCCGTATTCCGGACAACAGCTTGGGATCCACCCCCGCAGTAACTGCATATTTTTCCGGGGCGTTTTTAATATCCATCGCAACATAATCAACAAGCCCTGAATGAACCAGCGCTCTGAGGCGCTCCGGGAACGTGCCGTTGGTATCCAATTTTACGGCATAGCCGAGCGCGTGTATTTTTTGAAGCAACTCCGCTACATCCGGCCAAAGCAACGGCTCCCCGCCAGTCTGCACAACGCCGTCCAAAAGCCCCTTTCGCTTTTTTAGGAAAGACAAAATTTCTTCTTCATCAACGCAAGTTTCGGAAGAACGGACAACCAAACCGGCATTGTGACAAAACGGACAACGCAAATTGCATCCGTGTGTAAACAAGATCGCCGCTGTTTTCCCTGGGAAATCAAGAAGCGTCAGCTTCTGCATCGCCTCAATCCGCATAACATCCCTCTTTATTATTTATTTTTCGCCCTGTGGTTCTTTATCCCCCGCGGCATTTTTATTTTCTCACAAACCGAAAGCCCCGCTTATCACGGGGCTTTCAAATTTTTCGACTATGTAAACGAAACCAATTATTTCAGCAAATTGAATTTGCCGATCAAAGGCAGTTCTTTTGCTTTACCGGTAACGGCATTCACAATACCGAGAATCATCAGGGCAAACAGCGCAAGCGAACCGAGGCCAGAGACAATCGAAAGCAACGCTACAAGAATGCCGAGTCCAAGCACACCAAAAATAGAACCCACAATGCCGAACACAATTCCCCAAGCGATTTCAACAATCAGCAAAATCAAGCCCTGATTTACATGAAAACGCGCATATTTGGAATTGTTAGTAGCGAGCAGCGGAATCAAAAGCAAAATTCCCAAATAAGCAAACAGCGAAAGAACCTTATTCTTTTCAATGTCACCGGAATCAAACTCGCTCGTATGATCTGCCGTGTTATTGAGATTCTTTACTTTTTCCTCAAAAGAAGCGCCGGACGCATTTGCATTTCCGTTTGCCCCCATCGAAGCGCCGCATCCATCACAGAATTTTGCATCATTTGGCAACTCTTTGCCACACTTAGGACAGAACATAAAATACCCCCTATTCTGTTTTTTTCAAATTGCTGTCTTGAAATGATACAATTCTATTATAAAAGTTTACATCAGAAGTGTCAAGAAAAACATAGAAAAAAATCTTTTCATTACAATATGTTCGGAAATGCACTCAAAAAGCAACGTACCAATGAAACATATACGGTACACGCAAAGCTTTCATGGCGCAAAAACGCCGCACTCAAAGAGTACGGCGTCAAAGAAGCAATTATTTAGATTTTGCGGAATGCCGCTGAATCATTTTCACCAGTTCAACAATCGGAATGGTAAGCGCTGCAAGGCCAATGGCAAGGATATACTCAAAGAAATCAACAGAAGTGAATCCAAACGCATTCGCAAGGAAAGGCACTTCGCAGACCAGCGTCGTGGCAATAAGACTTCCAATTGCCGCAAAATTCAGCACCTTATTTACGCTGCCCAAGCGGAAAATACTGCCGCGCTGCGAACGCATATTAAAGCTGTGGAAAATTTCCGCCATGCTCATCGTCAAGAAAGCCATGGTCATGCCGTCCGCGCTGTTCGTAATCTCCCATACGCCACTCTCAATATAATGCCCAATAAAATAAGAAGCGAGCGTCAACACGGAAACCATCACACCCTGATAAGCAATGTCGATTCCCATACCGCCGGAGAAAATTCCGGCTTTGGCCGAACGGGGTTTTCTCTGCATAATACCGGGCTCGGCGCGCTCCATTCCGAGCGCCAGCGCCGGGAAACAGTCGGTAACAAGATTGATCCACAGCAAGTGAACAGGCTGCAAAATGGTAAATCCGAGCAAAGTCGCCGCAAAAATGCTGATAACCTCGCTCATGTTGGAACCGAGCAAGAATTGAATCGCCTTGCGGATATTATCATAAATACGGCGCCCCTCTTCGACCGCACCGACAATGGTTGCAAAATTATCGTCCGCCAGAACCATATCAGCAACGTTTTTCGTTACATCGGTGCCTGTGATACCCATTCCAACGCCGATGTCCGCCGATTTAATTGAGGGCGCGTCGTTTACGCCGTCGCCGGTCATGGCCGTCACATATCCCGCGCCGCGCCATGCATTGACAATCCTCGTTTTATGCTCAGGCTGAACGCGCGCATAAACCGCAATATCGCGGAACTTCTCCGAAAATTCCGCATCGCTCATCTCATCAAGTTCCGAACCGGTGATTGCGCGCCGGTCGCCGGACAAAATTCCGAGTTCCTTGGCAATCGCCACCGCAGTGTCAATGTGGTCGCCGGTAATCATAATCGCACGAATACCGGCGCTCTTGCATTCTTCAATCGCATCCTTAACTTCCGGGCGCACGGGATCAATCATCCCGCAAAGACCAATAAAGCAGAGTCGGCTTTCAAGCGCATCCGGCTCGTAAGAAGCCGGCGCCGCATCATACATGCGGAACGCCGCCGCCAGTACGCGAAGCGCACGGTCGGCCATCGTTTTATTGGCTTTCAGAATCCGCTCACGGTATTCCTCTGTCATCGGCACTTCTTTACCGTCTTCCAAATAAGACGTACACCGGCGTATAATCTCGTCTGGCGCACCCTTGGTATACTGTACAAACTTGCCGTTTGCCGCATGTACGGTGGACATCATCTTACGTCCGCTGTCAAACGGCGCTTCACCGGTACGCGGGAATTTTTCTTTCAGTTCATTTTTCTTCAGATCCAATTTTGCGGCATATGCCACAAGCGCGGCCTCAGTCGGTTCTCCGGTCACAGAGCCGTCCACCGAAAGCTCCGCATCCGAGCAGAGCGCCATGGCGCTGGCAAGCAGTTTTTCATCTCCGCCAAATGAATCGACAACCGTCATTTTGTTCTGCGTAAGCGTGCCGGTCTTATCCGAACAGATAATCTGCGCGCATCCGAGCGTTTCTACTGCAGTCAAACGACGAATAATCGCATTGCGCTTTGACATATTGGTCACGCCGATCGAAAGCACGACCGTTACAACCGCCGCAAGTCCTTCGGGAATAGCAGCCACAGCCAGAGACACGGCTACCATAAACGAATCCATAATCGTTTCAAATGCAAAACCGTCGCGGAGCAGCTGAACGCCGAAAATCAGCACGCAAATGCCGAGTACCAGCCAGGTTAAAATTTTCGAGAGTTGAGAGAGTTTAATCTGAAGCGGAGTCTGTCCCTCTTCGGCACGCGCCAGCGCATCCGCAATCTTCCCCATCTCGGTATCCATACCGGTAGCGGTTACGACAAAGGTACCGCGGCCGTATGCGACCGTACTGCCCATATACACCATGTTTTTGCGGTCGCCGAGCGGAACTTCTCTTTTGTCCCGAAGCTCGATAATATCAATAAATTTCGTAACCGGAACGCTCTCGCCGGTCAGCGCCGCCTCTTCAATCTTGAGGCTTGCATTTTCAATCAGACGCCCGTCCGCCGGCACGGAATCGCCCGCTTCAAGCAAAACGACATCGCCCTTTACCAGATCCTCGCTTTTGATCTGACAAACCTTGCCGTCACGAAGCACTTTTGATGTTGCGGCACTCATTTCCTGTAGCGCTTCAATCGCCTTTTCCGCTTTGTTTTCCTGATAAACGCCGAGTACCGCATTGACAATGACAACGAACAGGATAATGATGACATCCGCGACGCCCTCTCCCTCATAAATCGAGGTCACCGCGCTGATCGCCGCCGCCACCAGCAGAATAATAATCATGGGATCGGCCATCTGCTTGAAAAACTGTTTGATGATCGAATCCTTTTTCGCCTCGCGCAGCTTGTTTTTGCCGTTTTCAGCCAGCCGCTTCTCCGCCTCGGAAGAGGTCAGGCCTCCGCGGTTTGCCGAAGTTTCTTCCAAAACCCGGTCAACGCTCTCGGAGTAAAATTTCATCTTGACAAAACGCTCCTTTTTACACTTATATTTTTTATTGTTTTATTTACATACTTTAAGTACATATCAAAATCCGCGCCGATTTATGCCAAGTTAGTCACAACCACCGGCTAAGCCGGAGGCTTGAATAAGCCCTAGAAGGGCATTTT
>CATYXQ010000039.1 GCA_958414825.1 uncultured Eubacteriales bacterium
CCGCTGACAACGCCGATTACGTGCTTGATGTCGCTGAGTTTATTCTGCGGCTCAAGCAGAGATTCGGGTTGACCCCCGCTTCTTGAAGAGCAATCTGCACCACAGGTTGAACAGTCATGCGTACAGTTCTGATTTTCTTCTGTTTCCGCCATGTTTTTACACTTCCTTATTCTTTATTTTATTTATATGCATTCAATCTGAAGCTGTCCGTCCTTTGCATCCAGCTTGGCGATGCGGATATGCGCATTGTAGCTTGCAATAATTTTTTCAGCAAGCGCATCCTCAACATGCGTCTGAATATAACGACGCATATTCCGCGCGCCGAATTTAACCGAATAGGACGCTTCCGCAATCAATTTAACCGCCGCATCGGTATAGGTCAGCGTGACCTCTTTCGCCGCAAGCGCGTCACGCAGCTGCTCGAGCATCAAACCGGCGATCTTTTCAAAATTCTCTTTTGTCAGCGAATTAAACGTAATAATCTCATCTACCCGGTTAATGAATTCGGGACGCAAAAAGCCGAGCAGCGCTTTTTCGGTTTTATCCTTGGCCGCAAGGCCTACCTGCTCCGCAAAGCCGGACACCGCAGAAGCCGCATCCGATCCGGCGTTTGTGGTCATGACGATCAGCGTGTTCTCAAAATTGACCTCTTTACCGTGCGCATCGGTAATCCGTCCGTCATCGAGCACCTGAAGCAGAATGTTCAGCACATCGGGATGCGCCTTTTCGATTTCATCAAACAAAATCACGCTGTACGGTCTGCGGCGGATTTTTTCGGTCAGTTGCCCCGCCTCATCATAACCCACATAGCCGGGAGGCGCACCGATAATTTTAGATACGCTGTGCTTTTCCATAAACTCGGACATATCCAGCCGAATCAATGTCTCCGGCGAGGAAAACAAATCGGCCGCAAGCGTTTTGACAAGTTCGGTTTTTCCAACGCCAGTCGGCCCGGCAAAGATAAATGAAACCGGCTTTCGTTTATAGGAAACGCCCGCGCGGTTGCGCTTGATGGCCTTGGCCACCGCGTCTACCGCTTCATCCTGTCCGATAATTTTCTCTTTCAGCCGATCGGCAAGTCGGTCGATTCTGTAAAACTCATTTTCCGTAATTTCGGTTGCGGGAACCCCCGTCCAGATCTCAATCACGCGCGCAAGATCCTCCGCAGTCAATTCGACTGCAAGACACGCGGGCTCAAGCTCCTTAAGCCGCTCGGATACCCGAAGCTCGCGAGTGCGTACATCGGCAAGCCGACGATATTTTTCCTGCAAATCATCCTGCTCACGTTCGGGCGCGCTCTCCAGCGCGGCCTGCTCGTTTCCAAGCCGTTCAAGCTCATCGGAAAGCTCTTGCCGCTCGTTGAGTTCGCGGCTCGAAAGCGCGCGATAGGAGGCCGCTTCGTCCAAAAGATCAATTGCTTTATCCGGCAGATACCGGTCGGTGATATACCGCTCGGAAAGCGTCACCGCAAGCGAAAGGATGTGTTCCGGGATCCGGATTTTATGATATTCCTCATAATAGTGTTTGATGCCCTCGAGCATCTTTATACTTTCCTCGACCGACGGCTCATTCACCGTCACCGGTTGAAAACGACGTTCCAACGCACTGTCCTTTTCGATATATTTCCGGTATTCGGACAGCGTCGTCGCGCCGATCACTTGAATCTCGCCCCGGGACAATGCGGGCTTCAGAATATTCGCGGCATTCATGCTGCCCTCCGCATCTCCCGCGCCGACGATATTATGCACTTCATCAATGACAAGGATGATATTTCCGGCTTCCTTTACCTCTTTGAGCAAACCCAAAATCCGCGATTCAAACTGCCCGCGGAACTGTGTTCCCGCCACAAGCGCAGTTAAATCTACCAAATAGACCTCTGCCAATTTCAAGCGGTATGGAACCTCACCGGCGGCAATCTTCTGCGCAAGCGCCTCGGCAATCGCTGTTTTTCCAACGCCTGGCTCGCCGATCAGGCAAGGATTGTTTTTCTGCCTGCGGCAAAGAATTTGAATAACGCGCGCAAGCTCTCGCTCGCGACCGACAATTCTGTCCAATTCGCCGCGCCGCGCCTTATCCGTGACATTCTGGCAATACGTATCTAAAAATTTTCTTTTCGTCTGCTTTGGCGTTTCATTTTGCCTTGCGCCTTTCCGCGCGCCAGCGCCCGGTGTGCCGCCGAGATTGCCGCGCAGCAGCTTATTGAAATCAATTGCGGGCGCGCCGCCGCTGTCGGAATCGGGCAAGTCCGATCCGTCCCCCGACACCATCTCCTGCATAAATCCGTCAACGTCATCGGTCATCTGATCGAATTCCTCGCTGCTGATCCCCATTTTTTTCAAAATATCGTCAATCGGCTTGATACCGAGTTCTTTGGCGCATTTCAGACAAATGCCCTCGTTCTTGGATTCGCCGTTTTCAAGTCTTGTTATAAACACCACAGCCATTCGCTTGTGGCAACGTGCGCACATTTCCATTCAGGAACCTCACTTTGTTTTATTCGCTTGGATATACTTTCTGAAATACTGCGCCAGCGCACCGATCGCAAATGCGATCATGACTATGCAGATTACAGCCGTCCATATCCGAGCCTCCGTCGGAGCGACAAATTCATCCAGCAGTACAAGCGCCGCAATGGAGGCATAAAATACGCAGACCGCGAGCTTGCCGCAGAAACTGCTTTTTACCACGATATTTTTTTTGCGGAATACAAACATGGAACCGATTAAAATCAAAAGTTCCTTTGCCACATACACAATCAAAAGCCATACCGGAATAATTTGTTTGAAATAGAAGCAAAACAGCACGGTACACTGCATCAATTTATCCGCAAGCGGATCGAGCACTTTCCCAAGATTGCTGACCCAGTTGTTTCTTCTCGCCAGATATCCATCTACCACATCCGTAGCTCCCGCTATAAAAAATACAAGCACCGCATACCATATATGCGTCGGATACTCCCAGAAAAACAACTGCACGAATACAGGGATCAAACACATCCGGATAACGGATAAAATGTTGGGAATATATTTTTTCTGCATCTTACACCTCCAGAATTTTATATGCGCCGGAAGCCGGAAGTTTTAAAATTTATAAGGCGAAAAACCGTATAAAAATTTTGCAACACATGTGCGATCAATAACATCCCGATAAGCAAAGGTTTCATCAACCGTTCCCCACGTCTTACAGAGCGCCGCAATGACATAGGAAATAACCATTCCGAGCAATAGCGCCTCCGCCACGCCAAGCGCAAGGCCGAGCAGCTTATTCGTTCCGTGCAGCACCGGCAGCTTTGCAACGCTATCCAAAATCAGGCACAACAAATTCAAAACAATCAAAGCCGCAAAAAAGATCGCCGCAAACGCAAGAATATTGGAAACCGTTCCGGCAATATTCTCAGCCATGCGCCCCGAAAGTTCTTGCACATAGCCCTCGGTCGCACGCTCCATATCCGAAAACTCAGCGGACAGCCCGCCGATATCCAATCCGAACGCATCGGCAATGTTCCGAATATTTTCGGGAAGATCCGCAAACAACGCCTGCAAATTAAACGTACCGTCCGCGTTTTCCGCCGCGCGTGCAATCAGACCGCCAAGATAACCGTTTATCTTATCATACACAAAATAATCATAAAAAACAAGTCCCAAATCTTTATAAAACAGCACAGCCGCCGCAACGGATACAACCGCAGAAAGCATCCGGAACACCGATACGATAAAACCGCGCCGAACCGCGTTGAAAATCACGGCCGCCATCAGCACCACAAGAATCAGATCAATGGCAAGATACATAACAACCTCACTTTACAGCAAAAGATTTCGCGTAATCGTCATAACAGACCAGAACCGAATCCCCGTCTCCCGCAAGCAATGCGCGCCCGCCTAAGGGAATCTCCTCGGTTCGGACGCCCGCCTCTGTGCAGGCCATGAGTACGCCGTCGTACAAAAGATATGCGCGCCCCGACTCGGTTAGCAAAACGTCTGAGGCGCCCCGCTCCGCCGGAAAAGCGAAAGTAGAACCGTCCGCAAAAAACGCATATACCCCGCACTGCGCCCCCGACACATTTTCCTGCACATACACACAGATTCCCGTATCCGAAGCGCTTGCGCGTAGAATTTCCGAAGTACCAAACGAAGTAGAAAAGCTTTTTTCGCCCGCAGAGGAATAAAAAATCAAAGAATGATCGAGCAACAGATAAAATTCTTCTGCAAAACCGCCGCAAAGCAGCGGAAACCCTTCAGCGGAAACCGAAAAATCCAACGTCTCGCCGCCAGTCTTGTACGCCGAAAAAACTGCGGTAAAACCGCCGCCCTCCTCCGCGCATTCACAGATTAAAAGCCGTCCGTCCGCGCCGAATGCGATGTCCGTCACATATCCCGAACGCGTCAACTCGCCGACCAGTTTAAAATTGCGGTCGTACAAGCGAATTAAAAATCCGCCGGTTCGATTTTTGAGCAGCACCGCAAAGCTGCCGTCACGGGCGACGGCGCCGTCATAAATCGGGAAGTCAATCGTTTCCTCATACACCCTGCTCAGCGAATTGTACAGATAAAAGGCCGTACCGCCCACATCGTACACAATCATATATTTTGAGGAAGCCTCGGCAACCGGCGCGGTAAAGCGAACCTTGTCTTCAAAGGAGCGACCGCCAAGCGCGCGGTGCAGAGACACGCCGTTTTTGGAGCAAACCGCAACGTCGCCGCGAAAATTCAGGTAAAAATTACTGCTTTCCGGGGCATAATATACCGTATCCGAGCGCGCGCCCGCATTTCCTGCTTCATCCATGTCCCGAAGCAGATACCGCAGATTATCATAGGTAATATTGGAACGGTAAGCAAAAAGGACAAGCACTGCGGTCGCAATCATCAGGAAAAGCAAAAGGTACTTCGCCGTGCGCAGCTTTGCGCTGATTCGGAGGTAATACGCATTTTCCTGTACGCCGTCAAAATTTTCCGGTTCCCTTTTCATGGGCTTCCCCCTTTCAGCTTAGCATTCCCACGCCGCATATGCGGTTATCCGTAAAAAACTTCATTCAAATACAGTCCGTCAGGCGGGGCGGTGACGCCGGCTGCCGTTCTGTCTCTCGCATGGAGAATCGTATTCATTTGCCGCTCGTTTAGTTTGCCGAAACCGGCCTGCGTCAGCGTACCGGCAATGATACGCACCATGTTGTACAAAAAGCCGTCGGCCGCAATCCGAAGTTCAAGCAAGCCGTCCCTGCATTCAACCGTGCAATGATTTACCGTGCGTACCGTATCCGTAATTTTCGATCCCGCCGACATAAAAGAAGCAAAATCATGCCGTCCGACAAGAACGTTTGCGCACGCATTCATCCGCTCTGCCGCGTCCGGAAGCCAAGCGCCCGGCAGATGCCACACCCGCCCGTAAAGGAACGGATCCTCGACCGCGGCGGTATGAATCTTATACATATATTCCTTATAGACAACATCGTATCTCGGATGAAAATCCGCACAAACAGGCGACGCGCTCTTGACCGACAGATCGTGCGGCAGATAAAAAGCAAGCGCGGCCGGTATTTTGTCGGGCGGAACCGCGTTTGCCTTTGGCGGAACCTCCAGCGAAGCAGCAAAATCCAGCGCGTGTACACCGCTGTCCGTGCGGCTGCATCCCGTAATCCGGCAGGGAGCCCCAAACAGCGCTGTAGCGGCGTCGGTCAGCGTTTTCTGAACGGTGCGCACACCCGGCTGATACTGCCAACCGCAAAAGTTTGTTCCCAAATATTGTATGCGAAGCAAAAATTTCATGCGTTTTGTCCCATCCGATGTTTAAATCGCAATATACGGCAGAAAAATATTGCAAAGCACGATTCCCGCAATATACAGCGCGCCGAAAACAAAGCAAAGCGCATCCGCCCGACCGTACCGCAGCACTTTCATCCGGGTTCTGCCCTCTCCGCCGCGGTAACAGCGGCATTCCATAGCCACAGCCAGATCATCCGCCCGTTTGAATGCCGATACAAAAAGCGGCACAAGAATCGGGATCAGCGCCCGCGCTTTTTTCAGAAGACCGCCGGTCTCAAAATCCGCGCCCCGCGCTTTCTGCGCATCCATAATTTTATCGGTTTCCTCAATCAAAGTCGGGATAAATCGCATGGCAATCGTCATCATCATGGCAAAGTCATGCACCGGAACATGCAGGCGCTTCAACGGATTCAAAAGCTGCTCAATGCCGTCGGTCAACGCAATCGGCGTGGTAGTAAACGTCAGAATCACGCTGATTCCGACCACCAGCAGCACAATGCGAACCGCCATAAAAAAAGCGAAAATCAATCCCTCGCGGTATATGTGAATAAATTTCCAGGAGAACAAAAGATGTTCGCCCTGCGTCCAAAATATATTGATAACCGCAGTAAACAAAATGATATATACAAGCGGCTTTATCGAGCGCATCACAGACTTTAAGGGAAGCCCGCTCGCTGTAATCAGCATCAGCGTAAACAGAAACACAAAAGCAAATCCCGACGCGCTTTTGATAAAAAAGAGCGCAACGATATAGACCAGCGACAAAATAATTTTCGTACGCGGATCCGCCCTGTGCAAAAGAGAATCTCCGGCAAAATACTGCCCGAATGTAATATCCTTAAGCATCGCTTCTACCTCCGAGCAGCGGCAAAAGCACGTTTACAGCATCCTCTACCGTGTAAATATCGGACGGCAAAGGCATACCCGCCTGCCGCAGCCTTGTACAGATCCGTGTAATCTCGGGAACGCCGAGACCGAGCGCCTGAAGTTTTTGTGCATCGCCGAACACCTCGCTCTGCGTACCGTACAGACAAATCTGCCCGTCATTCATTACGGCGAGACGCTGACAGCAGCGCGCCATATCCTCCATGCTGTGACTGACAATTACCACTGTAGCGCCGCTGGATTTGCGATAGCGGTCAAGACCGGCAAAAATATCCTCTCTGCCTTTCGGATCAAGGCCGGCCGCCGGCTCATCCAAAATCAGAATTTCAGGCCGCATGGCCATCACGCCGGCAATCGCGGCGCGGCGCTTCTGCCCGCCGGAAAGCTCAAACGGCGATTTATCCAAAAGTTCTTCCGAAAGCCCCGAAAATACCGCCGCTTCACGAACACGATCCGCGATTTCCCCCTCGCCGAGTCCCATATTGCGCGGGCCGTAGGCAATATCCGCGCGGACCGTTTCGTCAAACAGCTGATATTCGGGATACTGCATAACAAGTCCCACGCGGTACCGAACGCGCACAATGTCTTTCGGATCTTCCCAAATATCCGCGCCGTCCAGCAAAATCCTACCGCTGTCCGGGCGAAGCAGACCGTTGAACATGCGGAGCAGCGTAGATTTTCCACAGCCCGTATGCCCGATCAGACCGGTCATCAATCCCTTTTCAATTTTCAGGCTGACATGGGAAAGCGCCTCGCTTGCCATCGGCGTCCCCTTATCGTATGTGTAACACACATCCTCAAGTTCCAAAATCGTCATTTGCTTGTATTCTTATACCTTTCCAATATGCAGGCTGCGCAGCCCTCGACATCAATCGGCGTCCCCGAAAACACAATGCCCCCGCGCGCCAATTCAAATAAAAGTTCCCGCCCCTGCGGAACATCCAGCCCCACGTCGCGCAGCTTTTCGACATTTCGGAACACAACCTCCGGCGTTCCGTCTAAATACAGCTCCCCGTCGTTGATAACCATAACCCGGTCGGCCATGACTGCTTCATCCATATAATGCGTGATATGCAGAACCGTCATTCCGAAATCCTGATTCAGCCGCCGGATGGTTTTCATCACCTCGGCGCGGCCGCGCGGATCAAGCATCGCCGTAGATTCGTCAAACACAATACATTTCGGCATCATCGCAATCACGCCCGCAATCGCCACGCGCTGCTTCTGTCCGCCGGACAATCGGTGCGGCTGACTACCGCGAAATTCATACATTCCGACTGTGCGCAGCGCATCATCCACGCGCATCCGAATTTCCTCGCGCGGAATTCCAAGATTCTCAGGTCCGAACGCAACGTCCTCCTCCACAATCGTGGCAACCAGTTGATTGTCCGGATTTTGAAACACCATGCCCACGTCCCGACGAACTGCAAAAATCTCGTCGTCATCAAGCTCCGCCCGAATTTCGTGCCCGCCGACCCGAAGCCTGCCGGACACCGGCAGCAAAATCGCATTGAGCAGCTTGGCAAGCGTCGATTTTCCGGAACCGTTGTGACCAAGCACAGCGACGTATTCCCCCTGCTGAACCGAAAACGAAACGCCGCGGAGCGCCGGCGTAGCCTGACCTTCCTCGTCCGTATATTCATAACTCAAATTTTCCGCAAGTATAAATGGTTCCGCCATACAAAATTCCTCAGTTTTAGAATTCATAGCGCACGCTCGCCCCGCACGGAAGCAAAGCGCCGCTTTCCCGCACCGGGAGCGCAAGCTCGCCGGCACTGCCCGCCCCGCCGTGAACAGGACGGATGCGAAGATCGGCAATATACAGCATCGAAAGCGGCGAAAGGCCGGTCGTATACGAATTAATCAAAAAAAAGAGCGGCCTGTCCGAAAGCAGCTTCGCCGCTTCCGTAATCAGAGAATCAATGCATTCCTCAATCTTCCAAACCTCACCGCCCGGACCGCGGCCGTATGACGGCGGATCCATAATCACGCCGTCATACCGGCTGCCACGGCGAATTTCCCGTTCCACAAATTTTTTGCAGTCGTCCACAATATAGCGGATCGGCGCCTCGGAAAGCCCCGAGAGCCGCGCGTTTTCCTTAGCCTGCTGCACAATTCCGCGCGCCGCGTCTACATGGCAGACCGAAGCGCCCGCAGCAGCAGCCGCAACCGTTGCGCCGCCGGTATAAGCAAACAGATTCAATACCCGCACCGGTCTGCCTGCCGAGCGAATCCGCTCTGCCATCCAGTCCCAGTTTGCCGCCTGTTCGGGAAAAAGTCCAGTATGCTTAAATCCCATCGGCCGAATCTGAAACTTCAGATTGCCATAGCTGATTGTCCAGTGCTCCGGCAAACGGTTTTCGCGCCAGGCGCCGCCGCCGCTCTTCGAGCGCTGATACGAGGCGTCCGCCCTCGTCCAAAGCCCGGATACGCGCGCGCCGCGCCACAAAACCTGCGGGTCGGGTCTCACAAGCGTATACTGTCCCCATCGCTCCAGACGCTGCCCGTCCGAGGCGTCAATGAGTTCATAATCCTGCCATTTATCACTGATCCACATAAAATGCTCCGTTACTTGTTATAATATCCGCCGATGCGGGAAAGCGCGCTGTGCCCGTGACACACGGCAATCGCAAGCGCATCCGCCGTATCGTCCGGTTTCGGCGCCTGCTTCAGTCCAAGCAGAGTCGTCACCATGCGTATGACCTGCGCCTTTTCCGCGCGGCCGTAGCCCACCACCGCCTGTTTGACCTGAAGCGGCGTGTATTCTCCGATCTCAATTCTCCGCTGCCGCGCCGCGAGCAAAAGAATCCCGCGTGCTTCCGCCACGACGATACCGGTTTTTTGATTGGTGTTAAAAAAGAGTTCCTCGATAGCCATATGTTCGGGTTTGTATTTATCCATCACCGCACATATGCCGTCATATACCGCCATGAGGCGCTCAATCGTATCTATGCCGGCTTTCGTCTGAATCGATCCAAAATCCACAACCCGAAACGCGCTGTTTTCATAATCAAGCACGCCCCATCCCACAATCGCAAATCCAGGGTCAATTCCAAGTATCCTCATAAAATTCCTCTTTAAAAGATTAAGCAATGGGTATATACCCCGTTATCAAGCCGTTTCGGCAAAAAAGCATCGCCGCCGCAAAAACAACCGGCGCCACAAATCTGCAAAAGCACGAAATATCCTGCTTTATATTGTAAAAATTTCCATTATGATTCGATTGTATAGTATAGCACAAAACAATGAATTAGTCAAAGCTTTTCCCCGAATTTCAGAGAATTTAATAAATTTTTAAATTACATAATTCTCTAAAATAAAATTTTCGGTTTACTTCGATTATTTTATGTGCTATAATTTGTTGTAGTATATTTTTCCTCCGGTGTTCTGTGCGCAAACGCAAAGCGCCGGATTTTCACGACTATTTCGGAGGTCTGCTTTGAAAATACTCAGATTTAACGTCGGAGATATTCTGGAAATGAAAAAAAAACATCCCTGCGGCGCAAACGCCATGCGCGTCGCGCGCGTGGGCAGCGATATGCGCATCATCTGCACCGGCTGCGGACGCGACCTTACACTGCCGCGCGACAAGCTTGAGCGCGCAGTAAAAAAGATTCAGCCCGCAGCCGAAAAACCGCACGTCGAATAAAGCCGATAATTTCAACAAAGGATTCAAATATGAACGGAAACGAACTTACGCTGTTACCTGCCGAAAAACCCTCCCTATGGCAAAAAATAAAGAACGGAAAGCGCGCCTATTTATTTTTCGCGTTTCTTGCCCCCTGCCTGCTTATGTATGTCATCTACTACGCATTCGGGATGTATCCGCTCGGAGACGAATCGGTTCTCGTACTCGATCTCAACGCGCAATACGTATATTTTTTCGGCGCGCTGAGGCGCGCGCTCTTTGGCGACGCAAGCCTGATCTATTCCTTTTCCCGCGCGCTCGGCGGTGAATTTATCGGAATTTTTGCCTACTATCTCTCCAGCCCGCTCTCATTTATCGTGGCGCTGTTCCCCGAGGATATGATACTGGACGCGCTGCTCGTGCTTTTCACGACCAAATGTGGACTGTGCGGACTGACGCTTGCCTACTACCTCGACGCTCATAAGATCGGAACCCGTCACGCCCGTATCCTGTTTGGTACGCTGTACGCTCTTTCTGCCTACGGCGTTATCTATCAGCACAACACCATGTGGATCGATTGCATGGTTCTGCTTCCGCTGGTTGCGCTCGGAATTGAGCGGCTGATTGCCAAGCGCAAATACCTGCTTTTCACGCTTTCCCTGGCAATAGCGATTTTTTCCAATTTCTACATCGGCTATATGCTCTGCATTTTCTGCTTTTTGTATTTCTTCTACGCTTATTTTTGTATTGATCGCAATCCGCTGCGCGAAAAACAGCATTTTCTGCGTTCTCTCGGACGTATGGGGCTTTTTTCCCTGATTGCCGTCGGTCTTGCGGCGGCGATCATTCTGCCTACCTACTATTCGCTGACTTTCGGAAAAACCACATTTTCCAATCCAACTTACGGCTATGCGCCGAAATTTGATCTGCTCGATCTTGCCGCAAAGCTGTTCATCAACTCCTATGACACCGTGCGCCCGGAAGGCCTTCCGCTCATTTACTGCGGCATTTTGACCATTTTGATGGTTCCTCTGTTCTTCATCGACCGCCGCATACCGATGCGTCAAAAGGTCGGAAGCGCGATTCTCGTCGGTCTGTTTGTCCTTTCGTTTTCCATTGACGCCATCGACAAATTTTGGCACGGTATGCAGGCGCCGAACTGGCTTAACTACCGGTACAGCTTTATGCTGGTATTTCTGCTAATTGTGATGGCCGCCAAAGCCTTTGCAGGCATACGAAAAATTCCCGCAGCGCATATCGGCGCGGTTGCGGGCGGCTGGCTGATTGTTTTGCTGATGGTTCAAAAGCTCTGTGAATTTCACGAAAGCGATCTCAACCGCGATCTTCTGTGTATCTATGTATCCGTGATTTTCATCGGCATTTATACAGGCGCGCTCGCACTTTTCCGAAAAAAGCATTATCGAAGCGCGGCCGGCGCCGTTTTAACGGTTGTAATCTGCGCGGAAATGATCATTTCGGGCGTGACGTCAATCTGTTTTCTGGACGACGACGTCGTATACTCAACGCGCTCCTCATATCTAAACAACAAACACCGCTACGAAGACAGCGTGGATTGGATCTTGGAAAACGATTCGGATTTCTACCGGTTTGACAAAACCAAACACAGCCTGATTAACACGCCGATGTCGCTCGGCATCCGCGGCTTTACCAATTCCACATCGACGCTGAATGAAAAAACCATCAGCTTTCTGCGTTATATGGGGCTTTCCTCAAAATCGCACTGGTCAAAATACTACGGCGCGACCGCGCCGTTCGATTCCCTGCTCGGCGTGAAGTACGTCATTGTGGACGGGGAATACGACATTCCCTCCGATTATGTGCACCGCTACAGCGGAAACGCCACCGAAGTATGGCAGAACCCACATGCGCTCTCCGTAGCCTATGCTGTCAACAGCGCTGTGAAAGAATTAAAGCTTGCCTATCCGGACAACTATTCGGACGCTGTCAAAAACGGTGAAATCGAGCCTTTTACCGCTTATTACACGCCGCCCGAACGCATGAACGTCATGATTTCCGATATGCTCGGCCTGCAAAAAACGCGCGAGGTATTCCGCTCTGTGGAATATGAATCTGCAGACAGCAATCTCGAATCCTCCTATGTAGCCGGCCATGTAAAATACACGCCCAAAAAATCCGATTCCTCCGCTTCGCTTTATTTTGAATTTGAAGCAGAGCGTACCGGGCAGTTCTTTATGTATCTGCCGACAGATTATCCCAGAGAGGCCACGGTCAAGGTCAACGGCAGCGACCACGGTACGGTGCTCGGCAATGAGACAAACCGCATGATCTCACTCGGCAGCTTTAATTCGGGAGAACGCGTGCGGGTCACGCTGACGCTCAAAGGAGATAACCTGTATCTGCGCGCCGACGAACCGTATTTCTGGTATCTCGATATGGATGTATATACGGAACTCTTTGACAGACTTTCGGAAAATCAGTTTCAGATCGACGATTGGAGCGAAACCAATTTTTTGGGAACCATTATGATTCCAAGCGATCGCACGACCGTATTCACGTCCATTCCCTATGATAAAAACTGGCAGGTTCGCGTTGACGGTGAAACGGTACAGACCTACGAACTGTTTGATGCGCTGGTCGCCTTTGACGCCGAACCAGGCACGCACACGTTGGAAATCCGGTATGTTCCAAGCCAGCTTTACACCGGCCTTGTCATCAGCGGCGCCGCGGCGCTGCTCCTGCTCGCCGTATGGCTGCTCGACCGGCGTTTCGGACGCAGACGCATTCCCGCACTCAGAAAAGAACAGGCGGAAGAATACGGCACAATTCCGGCAGACGAAATGATCGGCGAAATTGAAGAAATGCAAAGCGAACCCGCTGCGCCTGAAAATACCGATGGTACGCCGCCGAAAAATTCAAACGGCAATGCTGCCGAAAACGATGATGCACAGACGTTTAAAGGAGACTGACCTATGTTTTACTATATTTCCGGTACGCTTGCGTATCGGGAGTCCGGCTTTGCCGTGCTCGACTGCGGAGGCGTCGGCTACCGGCTGACCGTTTCTCAAAACACAATGGCGGCGCTCGATACGCTGCAGGGCAAATCCGTAAAGCTGTACACACACATGGCCGTTCGCGAGGATAATATAGAACTGTTTGGATTTTTCTCTGAGGATGAACTGCATACGTTCCGTCTGCTGACCGGCGTTTCGGGCATCGGTCCGAAAGCCGCGATGGGCGTGCTCTCCGCCTTTACGCCCGACGGTCTTGCGCGCGCAGTCTCCGGCGAAGATGTCAAGGCCATTTCCAAAGCCAACGGCGTCGGAGCAAAAAGCGCGGCAAGAATCGTTTTGGAACTCAAGGACAAGCTTTCCTTTGACGCTTCCGACTCTACGGTTGCTATGACCAAAAACGCAAGCGCCGCATCAAACGGAAGCGGAGCCATGCACGAGGCGGCGGAAGCGCTCGCCGCATTGGGTTACGGACGCAGCGAAATCAACGCAGCGCTGGCCAAAATTAATGTTTCTGAAATGGAATCCGGTGAAATCATCCGAGCCGCACTGGCACAATTTATGAAAGGATAACGCATGGACAGCTTTTACAGTGAAGACATGGATCTGGAAAACCGGATCGTTACTTCCTCTTATACCCCTGAAGACAGCGACAATGAGCTCAGTCTGCGCCCGAAGGTTCTGTCCGACTATGTCGGGCAGGAAAAAGTCAAAGAAAACCTGAAGATCTGCATTGACGCCGCCAAAATCCGCGGCGAAAGCCTGGATCACGTGCTGCTGTACGGCCCTCCCGGTCTTGGAAAAACCACGCTCTCTAACATCATCGCTTCTGAAATGGGCGTAAACATCCGCACGACTTCCGGCCCTGCCATTGAAAAGCAGGGCGATCTTGCGGCGCTACTGACCAACCTCGGCGAGGGCGACGTGCTATTCATTGACGAAATCCACCGCCTTTCACGTGCGGTAGAAGAAATTCTCTATCCCGCCATGGAAGACTTCGCGCTGGATATTATTGTAGGCAAAGGGCCTGCCGCACGCAGCATCCGCATACCGCTGGCGCGCTTTACCCTGATCGGCGCGACCACACGAGCAGGACAATTGACCACACCGCTGCGCGACCGATTCGGACTGTTGCTGAAACTCGAACTGTACACAAACAACGAGCTTGCACTGATTGTCAAGCGGAGCGCCGCAATCCTGCACGCTGAACTCGACGACGCGGGCGCGCTTGAAATCGCTTCCCGCTCCCGAGGTACGCCGCGTATCGCCAACCGCCTGCTGAAACGTGTGCGCGACTATGCAACTGTCCGCGGAGACGGACGAATCACCGCAGAAATTGCCCGCACGGCGCTCGCCGCGATGGAAATTGACGAACTCGGACTGGACAATACCGACCGTCGGATGCTGAAGGCCATCATTCAATTCTACGGAGGCGGACCGGTCGGACTGGAAACACTGGCCGCGACGGTTGGCGAAGAATCCGTCACAATCGAGGACGTATACGAGCCGTATTTGATGCAGATCGGATATTTAGCGCGCACGCCGCGCGGGCGGTGCGTCACCCGCCTTGCTTATGAACATCTCGGACTGCCCTATAAGGCGATTGAAAATACAGGAATGCAAACCAGTATTTTCGACCGGGATGCGAACGACGCTTCGGCAGCGTCGAAATAATCGCCAAATAGCGCGAAAAATATCTTACAGATACACGAACCGACCAATATCCGGCACATGTGAGGCAGATGTACACACATTTTTGCAAAGAGACAAGATTTTGAACAGTCAAAAACGCTGTAAACGCCATAACTCCAAATCAACTCGACAAAGTCACGACAAAATGCGGCTTTGTCGGTTTTTATTTTTGCAGAAGATCGTTTTCAACAACTTTTTTACGCCCCTTTTCTCCATTTGCACTGCGCCTGCGGAACACGGTTTTCACAGTTAAAAACATATATTTCCAACATCTCATGCAAACTATGCAAATTTTGTAAACTTTTTCCCTAAATATCGGCAGAAACACAAGTTGACACTCCGAGGCGTTTATGGTATGATTTTAACGGAAAATTTTTAGATTTAAATTCGGAGTATCACCATGCAAATTCTATATGAAAACTTACTTGAAATCACCTGGCAACATATTGTCATGTGGCTGATCGGCGGTCTTTTAATTTACCTTGCCATAAAAAAAGACATGGAACCGACTCTATTGCTGCCTTTGGGATTCGGTACGCTCCTCGTTAACATACCGTTTTCCGGCGCGATTACGCAGGTTGCGGAAAACGGAGAGGTCGAAGTCGGTGCGCTGACAACGCTTTTCAACGCCGGTATTTCCAATGAGTTGTTTCCGCTGATTCTCTTCATCGGCATCGGCGCTATGATCGACTTTTCCCCCATTTTGGCCAGCCCTAAGCTGATGCTGTTCGGCGCGGCGGCACAGTTCGGTATTTTCTTTACGTTTTGTGTAGCTTCCATGTTCTTTGGCATAGAAGATGCGGCGTCCATCGGCATTATCGGCGCGGCAGACGGCCCTACGGCTATCGTCGTGGCTCAAAAACTCGGCTCCTCTTACCTCGGTGCAATTATGGTCGCCGCTTACTCGTATATGGCGCTTGTACCCATAATCCAGCCGCCGATTATCCGAATGCTGACCACCAAAAAAGAGCGTCGGATCCGGATGCCTTATAAGGGCGACAGCGTCTCCAAAACCACCAAAATCCTCTTCCCAATTGTCATCACCGTCGTTGCGGGCGTCGTAGCTCCGTCCTCTGTCGCACTGATCGGATTTTTGATGTTCGGCAATCTTATCCGCGAATGCGGCGTGCTGGACTCGCTTTCCGAAACCGCGCAAAAAGTGCTGGCAAATCTGGTAACGATCTTCCTCGGTCTCACGATCGCTTCTCAGATGCAGGCTGAAAAATTCCTGCGTCCCGAAACGCTCCTGATTCTCGGACTTGGTCTCTTTGCATTCATCTTCGATACGGCAGGCGGCGTCCTCTTTGCAAAGTTCTTAAACCTCTTCTCCAAAGAAAAAATCAACCCCATGATCGGCGCAGCCGGTATTTCCGCATTCCCGATGTCCGGGCGCGTCGTGCATAAAATGGGTCTGAAAGAGGATCCGCAAAACTTTCTGCTCATGCATTCAATCGGCGTCAACGTTTCCGGACAAATCGCCTCTGTTATTGCCGGCGGTATGATCCTCAGCTTTTTCGGTTAAGGAGGAACCATCATGCAAATGAATCCAATGAATTTTATCGACAATCTTTATTATATGGGCGTTGGGATGGCGGGCATTTTCATCGTCATCGGCGTAATCATTGTGATTACCATGCTGCTGAACAAAGCAACATCCAAGCGGCAAAAATCTTCTGACGAAGATTCGCAAAATCAAAATTGACCTGAATCGCAAATGGGCGGCTTCAAATGAAGCCGCCCATTTAATACAAAGCAATCCCCGCCGAAGAAAAGCATTTCTTCGGCGGGGATTTATACAAATTTATATTGAATCTACAGAACCAAAATCCGCATTGTAAGCAGAAATCAAAGCACCTTTGACAAGAAATCCACTGTCCGCTGATTTTGCGGATGCTCAAAAATATCCTTTGGCGTTCCCGACTCCAAAATTTTTCCGCCGTCAATAAACAAAACACGGTCGGCAACTTCTTTGGCAAATCCCATTTCATGCGTAACCACCGCCATGGTCATACCGTCCGCCGCAAGCTTTTTCATAACGGCAAGCACTTCTCCGACCATTTCTGGATCCAGCGCGCTTGTCGGCTCGTCAAACAGCATAACTTCCGGCTCCATGCAGAGCGCGCGCACAATCGCAATCCGCTGCTTTTGTCCGCCGGAAAGCTGAGACGGATAGCTCTGTGCGCGGTCGGTCAAACCTACACGCTCTAAAAGCTCCATAGCCTTGGCTTCGGCCTCCGCACGCGGACGCTTTAACAGCTTCATCGGTGCGATGGTCATATTCTTGAGAATCGTCATATGCGGAAACAGATTAAAATGCTGGAACACCATACCCATTTTGCGCCGATGAAGATTAATGTCCACTTTGGGGTCGGTAATATTGACGCCGTCAAACTCAATCGTTCCGTCGGTAGGTACCTCAAGCAGATTCAGCGAACGCAAAAAAGTGGACTTACCGCTGCCTGAAGGACCAATAATCACCACCACTTCGCCCCGTGCAATAGACACAGATACGCCGTCAAGCGCCTTGATCTGACCGTCCTTATAGTAAACCCGAAGATCCTCAGTACGAATCAAAACATTATCGTTCATTGCTGCGCAGCCTCCTTTCCAGCTTTCCGACCAGCCACTGCAAGAACATAACAACAACCAAATAGACGATCGCTACAGCCACAAGCGGCATAAACGCGCTGTAGGTAAATCCCCGGATGATGTCGCCGCCGCGCGCCAAATCGTTCAGACCGATATAGGCGGAAACCGAAGTTTCCTTAAGCAGTACAATAAACTCATTGGCAAGCGCAGGAAGTACGGCTTTAAACGTCTGCGGCAGGATGATATACCACATTGTCTGCGCATAATTGAAGCCGAGACTGCGCCCTGCCTCCATCTGCCCGCCGTCTATAGCCATGATGCCGCCGCGGACAATTTCCGCGACATACGCACCCGAATTGAGGCCGAAACAGATCACAGCCGCAATGAATTTGTCAATGCCGATCGGCATAAAAATGACGAAATAAATAATCATCAACTGAACAAGAACCGGTGTACCGCGCAAAACAGTCAGATAAATCTGACAGATCGCATTTGGAAATTTGAGTTTCCCCGTCTTTTCATTCGTACAGCGGACAATTGCCACCAAAAAGCCAAGAATTACGCCGATAATAAGGGCAAAAAAGGTCACGCGCACAGTCACCCAAAGACCCTTAACGATATATTTCCAATTTTGATCCTGGATAAAGTTGCGCTCAAACTCATATTTTAAGTCATTCCATGCGCGAATCAGCGGCACCGATACATCCGGCTGCCGACTTGTATAGGTTAAAGAAAAACACTCGGTAAGACCCTTTTTCAAATTGGTATTGACCGTAACCGTCTTTCCGCCCAACTCAATCGAAGTCAGCGCCATTACATCTTTTGTCGCCGAAACAACGCCGCCAAAATACGCGTCTACTACCGCATCAGAAGTATACACCCGAAACCCGTCCGCAGTTT
>CATYXQ010000040.1 GCA_958414825.1 uncultured Eubacteriales bacterium
TTGCGGAAGCGTTCGGCGCTGATGTAAGTTGGGTTGCAAGGACGAAGACGATTGTAATACGGAAGTAACGGCTTTTATGTCAAAATCGCTTTTTAGGAGGCAATGATGGAATTTGAACAAAAAACGGTGATCGTTACAGGCGGGGCTTCCGGAATGGGGAAACTCAGCGGACAGCGGTTTGCCGAAATGGGCGCGAACGTAGTTTTGATAGACATTGATAAAACCGCGCTGGAATCGGCTGCCGACACGATTCGTGCGGCAGGCGGAAAGGTGATCACGGCTGTGACGGATGTCCGTTCGTATGAGCAGATTGAAGCGGCGTGTGATGCTGCGCTTGCGGCATTCGGTAGTATTGATATTTTGGTAAACTGTGCTGGCGGTGCTTCCTGCCGAATCAATCATGTAAAAGAAGAATTTAAAGATTTTCCGCTTTGGGCTCTGGATTGGGGAATTGATGTAAACCTGAAGGGGCCTCTGTATTTCACCCGTGCTGTAATAGGCCGGATGATAGAACAGAGAAGCGGTGTGCTGATTTACCTCGGTTCGATTGTGGGAGAAGAGGGCGGCGGCGGAATGTCCTGTGATTACAGTGTGGCAAAAAGCGGAATTATGTATGGGTTGACAAAATCCATGGCGCAGTACGGCGCAAAATACGGAATTCGTGCTTGCTGTGTATCGCCGGGGCCTGTGCTGACAAGACCTGCAATGGCGAACATGAAAACGCTGATCGGTCGCGCGGCCGAACCGATTGAGGTTGTAAATTTGATCACGTATCTTGCTTCCGACAAAGCATCTTTTATTACCGGAACCAATTATTTTATTGACGGCGGCAGACATTGCATGAAAGTGTGATAAAACTCGAAAAACAGATAAATAAATGAGGGATTTAAGATGAAACGAATACTATGTTTGATTTTGGCGATTTTGTCAAGCTTGTATGTTCTGACAGCCTGCAAAGATTCGGATTCGCCGGCAGGAACGAGCGATGTCAGCGAAACCGGCAATGTGTCAGATACGAGTACCTCTTTGGAAGAAAAGCTGGGGGTGCCGGAACAGGCAAATTATAATGGAGAAACATTTAATATTTTGACGGCGGGCAACGTGGCCTATGAAGATTTTAAATTCGATGAGGAATCGTCTATGGCTTTGGAAAACGCACAGTATAAACGCAAGGCGCTTGTAGAGCAAAATTACAATGTTGATATTGTGCAAACGGTGAAAAAAGCGTATTCAAGCGGAGGCGGTCCCGGCTATACGCAAATCAGCACCGATTGCAATGCCGGCGATTGCAATTTTGATCTTGCACTAATTGCCGGATATGACGTCAGCGTTTTGGCATACAGCAATTTTCTCTATGACCTGAATTCGATTCCCGGAATAGATTTGACCAAAAGCTGGTGGGATCAAAAAGCTAATGAAAATCTCTCTGTAAACGGCGTTATGTTCTTCACAACCGGCGAAATTACGGTTTCCGATAACAATGCCGCTTTTGTTATCCTGTTTAACAAAGATCTGCATGAGTCCTACTCTTTAGAGGATCCGTATCAGCTTGTTTATGACGGAAAATGGACGCTGGATAAATTTGCGGAGCTTTGCAAAACAGTGACCGAGGATCTGAATCAGGATGGTCTGATGAATCAAAACGACCGTTTCGGCGTAATGGTTTGGGACGATTCCGTTATGGGCATTGTAAACGCGGCAGGACAACAGTGCTGTACCATCGCCGACGACGGCACGATCGAATTGACCATTTACAACGAGATGACCGTTGCGGCGTTGGAAAAATATTTTGATATAGCGTTTGATACGCAGTATGCGATCACTTATCAGAGAGTAACAAAAGATCCCATATCGATGTGGCAAAACGATCAGGGATTGTTTTGGATGACGACTATGGGGAACATTCCGTCGCTCCGTGAAATGGAAAGCGATTTCGGCGTTCTTCCGTATCCGAAATTAACAGAAGAGCAGGATTCTTATTATACGACGATAGCGCCTTATAATTCTCAGTTTATCTGTGTACCGCTCATTCAAAACGATTTGGAACGTACCGGCGTTATTACAGAGGCGTTGGCTTATTACGGAAAATCCATTGTAACACCCGCTTATTACGATATTAACCTGATCGGTCAAAGTACGCGCGATGAGGAATCGTCGGATATGCTGGATATCATCTTTGATTCGCTTGTGTTTGATATTGGATATTACTATCAGATCGGACCGTATAATAAAAATCTTATTCTGATGGTACGTGAATACAATCGGAACTTTGCTTCAATGTATGATACGTATAAGAATTCCGCACAAAATCTTTTGAAAGTAATCAATCAATATTATCAGGTTGCTGTTTCTGAATGGGTGGAGCAGTAATTAGATGACTGAATAGAAAAAATCGGGGATATGTTTTACACATATCCCCGATTTTTTTCTACTATTTAATTTCAACGGTAACCTTTTTATTTACAGAGGCCGAGGCCGTTTTCATAATGGATCTGAGCGCTTTTGCAATTTTTCCATGTCGGCCGATAACGCGCCCCATATCGTCAGGTGCAACACTGAGCGTCAGAAGAATATCTCCGTTTTCTTCTTCGGTTTCCGTGACCGATACGCTGTCGGGATCATCCACGATAGCTTTAGCCATGTCGGTCAGCACGTCTTTCAGTATAAGCATTTTTTCTTTCGCCGATGCGAATTATTTTATAATTCCGCTCTTTTTGAGCAGAGCTTTTACAGTATCGGTAGGCAGTGCGCCGTTGGCCATCCACTTTTCTGCTTTCTAATCGTCAATTTTGATGTCGGCAGGCTCTGTCAGAGGATTGTAATAACCGATTTCTTCGATAAATCTACCCTCTCTGGGATAGCGGGAATCCGCTACCACTACTCGATAAAAAGGAGCTTTTTTAGCGCCCATTCTTCTGAGTCTGATTTTGACTGACATTGATTTTTTTCCTCCAAAAAAGTATAAATTGTTTATAAAAATCCGTTAAAACGGCATTTTCATTTTGCGCCCAAACATACGGCTGGTTTGTTTTGAACCGGTCGTAAATTGTTTCATCATTTTTTTCATTTGGTCAAACTGTTTTAAAATTTTATTGATCTCTTCCACCGTCGTACCGCTGCCGGAGGCGATGCGCTTTTTGCGTGAGAAATTTAAAATTTCGGGTTTTGTGCGCTCTTCTTTCGTCATGGACAGGATGATTGCTTCCATATGCGCGAGCATTTTTTCATCTATTTTTGCATCTTTCAAGGCACCTGGTTTTACGCCCGGCATCATGCTGAGCATAGATTCCAATGAACCCATGTTTTTGAGTTGTGCCATTTGTTCAAGATAATCATCGAGGGTAAAGGACGATTGACGGATCTTTTGTTCCAATTCGGCGGCTTTTTTTTCGTCATAGGCCTGTTCCGCTTTTTCGATCAGTGTGAGCATATCGCCCATGCCGAGAATTCGGGACGCCAGCCGATCCGGATGAAAGGGCTCAAGTGCGTCCAGTTTTTCGCCGGTTCCTATAAATTTAATGGGTTTTCCGGTAATGTGTTTAATCGAAAGCGCCGCGCCGCCGCGGGTATCACCGTCCATTTTTGTCAGTATGATACCGGTGATATCTAAAAGTTCATTGAAGCTTTCGGCAACATTTACGGCATCTTGGCCGAGCATTGCGTCCGCTACCAAAAGAATTTCGGTCGGATGTACGGTCGCTTTGATTTCTTTCAGTTCATTCATGAGCACTTCGTCAATGTGAAGACGACCGGCGGTATCTATAAATACCATATCGCAGCCTGCCTTTTTGGCGTGTGCGATGCTTGCTCTGGCAATCTCTACAGGGGAAATATGGGTGCCCATACTAAATACGGGAATATTCAGTTTCCCGCCGACAATCTCAAGCTGCTGCACAGCAGCAGGACGGTAAACATCGCAGGCGACAAGCAGCGGATTTTTTCCGCGTTTTTTATAATAGGCGGCGAGTTTGCCGACGTGCGTGGTTTTTCCGGCGCCTTGTAATCCGACCATCATGACGATGGTCGGCGGGGAGGAGGAAATCTCAAGCTTTGCATTCTCAGCACCCATCAAGGCAATCAATTCTTCATTGACGATTTTAATGATTTGCTGTGCCGGCAAGAGGCTTTCCAGCACTTCTGCACCGACAGCGCGTTCTGTGACGGTCTTTACAAAATCCTTGACCACTTTGAAATTGACATCTGCTTCCAGTAATGCCAGTTTAACTTCACGCATACCCTCGCGGACATCCGATTCGGTCAGTTTACCTTTATTTTTAAATTTTTTAAATGCATTTGCCAGTTTATCGCTTAAACTTTGAAACATATTACTCTCCGATTGGCGTCTGCGACCGAACCTGTTCTATGACGGCCAGCAGTTGCTCTGTAATATCGTTTGGAATTGTGCAGTTTTTCAGTTTTTCGTATATGGAGAACAGCGAATCAACGATTTTACTGTTATTTTCCCTGATTTGTACGAATTGATTGGCCAGTCCTAATTTTTTTTCTAAAAAGATCAAATCATCCTCTGCTTTTTTCAGACTGTGACGAACTCCTTGGCGGGTCATTCCGAAACTTTCTGCAATTTCGGACAAGGAGAGATCCGCATTATAATATAAATCAACGAGTTCGCGCTGTTTTTCTCCCAGGATATCGCCGTAAAAGTCCAGCAGAAAGGAAATGTTGAGATTTTTTTCGAACATTTTTCCCCTCCGCCTCTGTGTAAACTAAAACACTTTACAGAGTATAGCATGTTTCTTTTACAATGTCAAGTGATAATATAAAAAAAGAAGCGGTAAGCGCTTCTTTTTTTAGTGGAAATTATTTTGCCATCATTTTTAAATATGCATTGATAAAGCCGTCAATTTCACCGTCCATCACCGCGCCTATATTGCCGTCCTCATAGCCTGTGCGCGCATCTTTTACGAGCGTATACGGCATAAATACATAGGAACGAATTTGAGAACCCCATTCAATATTATTCTTATTTCCCTGAATGTCTTCGATTTTGTCTAATTTTTCACGTGCTTTAATCTCCATTAATTTTGAAATCAGCATTTTCATGGCTGTTTCTTTATTTTGAAGCTGACTGCGCTCTGTTTGACAACCGACAACTAATCCGGTTGGTTTGTGCAGAATCCGAATTGCCGAGTCGGTTTTGTTGATATGCTGCCCGCCGGCGCCGCTTGACCGGTGCGCAGTAATTTCCAAATCCTCGTCGCGAAGCTCTATTTTGCCGTCATCTTTGAATTCCGGCATAACTTCGACTGAAGCAAATGAAGTGTGACGGCGTCCGGATGCGTCAAACGGAGATACACGAACAAGGCGATGTACACCGTTTTCGCTTTTCAGATATCCGTAAGCGTTGGGGCCGGAAATCATAATCGTCGCACTTTTGATCCCTGCTTCTTCGCCGTCCAGCCAATCGATCAGTTTGACATCGTAACCGTGTTTTTCGCCCCAACGAGTATACATTCTGTAAAGCATCAGTGCCCAGTCCTGCGCCTCTGTTCCGCCTGCGCCAGGATGAAATGAAAGAATCGCATTGCTTGCATCATATTCGCCGGAAAGCAGGAGTTCAAGCCGCATTGTTTCCTCGGTTTTTATAATTTCGGCCAGTTCCTTCTGTACCTCTTCGGTATAAACCTCGTCATTCTCTTCAATGGCCATTTCTGCGAGTGTAATCGCGTCCTCAAGCTTTTGTGAAAGCTTTTCATACGCTTCAATTTTATCTTTTAACTGCTTTGCCTGTTGAAGGATTTTGCTGGAATTTTCCTGATCGTTCCAAAAATTTTCTGCGTAAGTCAGTTTTTCCAGTTCTGCGGCTTTTTGGCGCAATTCTTCAATACGCAGCGCATTGCCGAGATCTGAAACTTTTGCACGCTGTTCAATCAGACTGTATTTTGCCTCTTCCAGTGCAACTATCAAGGTAAAACCTCCAAATATTTCATTAACTATATTAGTATATCATATCGCCTTTTGATTTTGCAAGTATTTTTATTAAATTTTATCGCTGCACGTGCCCGCTTTGCGACTCTAAATAGTATTGACAAGCAGGACGGATAGATATATAATATATTTGTTAAAATATTTGTGAGGTGATTGAATATGGAAATTACAAAAAATAGTCTGATCGGCGATGTGCTTGATTATAATGTAGATACTGCGCAGTTCTTTATGGAGATCGGTATGCATTGCTTGGGATGTCCCCATTCGCGCGGTGAGACGATCGAAGAAGCTTGCGGTGTGCATGGTACGGATCCGGATGAGCTTGTAAAGAAGATTAACGAATTTTTGGCTTCAAAATAATGGTATGCCTTTCCGCTGTGCGGAAAGGCATACTTTACAGAGAGGGTTTATGCAGTGGTGTGAACTGAATCCGCGTTTGCTTTGGATTGCGGCGCGGGTACGGCGCGGCGCACGTTTTGCAGACATCGGCACCGATCATGCGAAACTGCCGATTTATTTGCTGCAAAAAGGTATTGCGGATTGTGCAGTGGCCTCGGATATTAGAGAAGCGCCGGCTAAGCGCGCCGCGCAAAATATAAGAGCATATGGATTGTCGGAAAAAATACAAGTGGCTGTATGCGATGGCTTTCAGGGAATTTCTTCCTTTGCGCCCTCGGATGTTGCAGTTTGCGGTATGGGCGGAGAGACAATCTGTGCTATTTTGAAAGCGGCAAATGATTTGAAAAATCCGGATATACGCTTATTGTTGCAGCCTATGACGGATTTTGCCTGTTTGCGGCGTTATCTTGCAAAAAGCGGATTTGAGATCTTCGATGAAGCAATTGTGGAATCAGAACAGCGGTTGTATCAGTGCCTTGCGGTTTCGTTTACCGGATGTCCGTATACGCTGACAGAGGCGGAAGCCGAAGTGGGGGCGCTGAATATTCATCGGCGCGATCCGATCTTTTTACGGTATCTTCGGCGGCGTGTCGGCATTGTTCAAAAATGTGCAGACGGGAAACGCATTTCCGGCGCCGACTGCGCGGAGGAACAAACGTTGCTTGATGCTTATTTGAAAATTCTTCAAGGGGAACATGGATGAAATTTACGGATTTTTATGCGCATTTTGAGAAAATGATTCCAAAACAATATGCGTGCAGTTGGGATAACGACGGTTTGATGTGTGCTTCGGATATGATGTCTGAAGTGCGGCGTGTTCTTTGTACGCTGGATGTGACCGATGAAGCACTTTTCTATGCGTCCGAATATGGCTTTGATACAATACTGTCGCATCATCCGTTGATTTTTCGTCCGCTGGGCGCGGTAACGGCTGCGCAGAATGTGTCGAGAAACGTGATTTTTGCAATTGAAAAACGGATTCGCGTGCTTTCCTATCACACGCGTTTTGATGCCATGCCGGGCGGAATGAATGATTTACTCGCGGACGCGCTTGGTTTGCAGCACGTAAAGCCTTTTGGAGACGGAGAAAGCGATATGGGGCGTGTCGGCAATCTGGAGCAGGAGATCGAAATTGATGCCTTTTGTGAAACGATCAAAACGGCGCTTGGCGCGCCGTTTGTTTTGCTGTCGAATGTCGGCACAAAGGCCAAGCGCGTGGCGGTATTGGGCGGAGAAGGTAAGGATTTTATTTCGAGTGCTTTGGAAACAGGCGCGGATACATTTGTTTCCGGAAATTTGGGCTATCATCATATGATTGAAGCGCCTGAGCGCGGTATTACGTTAATCGAAGCGGGACATTATTTTACTGAAAATTTGATTTGCTCGTATTTTAGCAGACAGGTGAAACTTATGGATCCGGATATTGTATGCGAAACGTTTTCATCCAATCGAATTGTGCAAAAATAGCGATGCGAAATAATATGTTTGAATCGTCTGTTTTGAGAGAATTTTTTAACATTACAAAAGCAGACTGTCCTCTCGGACAGCCTGCTTTTGTTTTGCGGTAAACATATTCATTGAGAGAATAAGGAAGAGAAAGGCGTTCCGCCGTCTCTTAAAATCTCTTTGGAATGTGTTTGTTTTATTCTTAACGGCTGGTATTGGCTGATTGTTTTCAGCCAAGCCGTTTTTCCAGAGCATCAAGTTCTGTATGCAGTTCAGCAGGAACACGGTCGCCGATCAATGCATAAAATTCGCGAATGTTTTTAACGTCATCTTTCCAGGAATCAATATCAATTGTCAAAAGGTCTTTGATCGTATCGATGGAGACGTCATTCAGCCCCTCAATGTTGATATCTTCCGGTTTCGGAACATAGCCAACGGGCGTTTCTACTGCATCGACCGCATTTTCGCAGCGTGCCAAAATCCACAGCAATACACGCATATTATCGCCGAATCCGGGCCAAATAAAGTTTCCGTCATCGTCCGTGCGGAACCAGTTGACATTGAAAATCTTGGGCGCATTCGGAATTTTCTTGCCCATTTCAAGCCAGTGTGCGAAATAATCGCCCATATTGTAACCAACAAACGGACGCATTGCCATCGGGTCGCGGCGAACTACGCCGACCGCGCCTGCTGCGGCTGCCGTGGTCTCAGAAGCCATAATCGAGCCGACAAACGTGCCGTGCTGCCAGTTATAGGATTGATAAACCAGAGGCGCCGTTTTAGCGCGCCGTCCGCCGAATACGATTGCACTGATCGGAACGCCGGCGGGATTGTTGAATTCAGAGGAGAGGCAGGGACAATTGGTTGCTTTTGCAGTAAATCTGGAGTTTGGATGCGCGCCGCACGTACTCTTGTCTTTCTTGTCGTATTTCGTGCAGTCCCACTTGTTGCCTTTCCAGTCGATCGCGTTTTTCGGCGGGTTGTTGTCAAGCCCCTCCCACCAAACCGTATTGTTGTCAAGATTGTGAACAACGTTTGTGAAAATCGTATCTTTCATCGTAGTGTGCAGGGCATTCGGATTGGATTTTTCATTGGTGCCTGGGGCTACGCCAAAGAATCCGTTTTCAGGGTTGACAGCCCAGAGTCTGCCGTCGCTGCCGATGCGAAGCCATGCGATATCGTCGCCTACGCACCATACTCTATAGCCGAGGTTTTTGTAAATTTCCGGCGGAATCAGCATGGCAAGATTGGTTTTTCCGCATGCGGACGGGAAAGCAGCGGAGATATATTTGATCTGACCGTTGGGATATTCAATGCCCAGAATCAACATATGCTCTGCCATCCAGCCCTCTTTTCTTCCAAGATAGGAAGCAATGCGGAGCGCAAAACATTTTTTGCCGAGCAAAACGTTTCCGCCGTATCCGGAGTTGACAGACCAAATCGTGTTGTCTTCCGGGAAATGGCAAATATAACGATTTTCTTCATCCAGTTCTGCTTTGGAATGAAGTCCTTTGATGAAATCAGCGCTGTCACCGAGCGCTTCCAGAACGTTGTTGCCGACTCTGGTCATAATCAGCATATTCAACACAACATAAATAGAGTCAGTCAGTTCGATACCGTATTTTGCAAAGTCTGATCCCACAATACCCATAGAGTAGGGAATAACGTACATGGTTCTGCCCTTCATAGAACCGGTATACAGCTTTGTCAGTGTGGCATAGCATTCTGCGGGCGCCATCCAGTTGTTGATATTGCCGGCGTCTTCCTTTTTGGTTGTGCAGATAAACGTCCTGTTTTCTACACGGGCTACATCATTGATGGCCGTTCTGTGCAGATAGCAGTTCGGCAGTAATTCTTGATTCAGCTTGATAATCTCGCCGGTTGAGCAAGCTTCTGCGCGGAGAGCTTCCGCCTGTTCTTCAGTGCCGTCGATCCAGACAATTTTGTCAGGCTGAGTCATAGCGGCCATTTCATCAATCCATTTGACGACATGCATGTTTTGGGTCATGTTTTTGTTCTCCTATTATATATAAAATTTTTTATTGAAAAACCAACTTTTCCCTAATAATAATATAACACGGATTTGTCAAATTTGCAATAGGAAACAGTAAATGATCCAGAATTTCACAGTACGTCAAAAAAAAGTCACACAATGAACATATCTTTGGCAAATTTTAAGATTGAATTCATAAATTGCGTGTCAGTATTTTAAAATATTGTATCTTTGATTCAGAACTTGCCACAGAACCGGGCAGTTGTAGTCCAGCGACATAATGCTGACACCGCCGAGCTTATAACGATCCAGCATATCCAGTTTCTCTGAAATGGAGCGCGCGTCTTCGTAACAAATTAAATGTTCTTCCGGAAATTTTCGGGTATTTTCCGTATATTGAATATAAGGTGTGCGGCTTTGCTCATTAAAGGCGGAAGTGATCGCACGGCCGTTTGCGATTTCCAGCCCAGCAGAAGCGCTGACGGCCATTTTTCTATAATCAGATCCGTTTTTAATGTAGTCAATTCCGAAAGTCGGAATGCCCATAAGCAACTTCGGCGCGTGTTTTGGCATGTTTTCCGATCCGAAAAAATCCTGCATTTTGTTATACGGCGCCGCTGGGGACGTTATTTTCTCATCATCCCAAATGAAGTTCCAGACCGGTGTGAAGTCTGTTATATTGATTTTATTTTCATCATTTTCGCTGAGTGCGGTCGGCAACGGAAGAATGGGAGAGATAATTTTTATATCTGAATCTCCCGCAAGTCCATGCAGAGCCAGCAGCATATCGACATATTTGTAATTGTCTTCTTCAGGAAGGCCTTCAAAGGAGATTTCTATTCCGCCGGCACCGCTGGTGCGCGCTGCTTGCAGTGCGCTTTGAATAAAGCGTTCGGTAGCCTCCGGAGATTGCAGCATTACGGAGACACGGCGGGGATCATATTTTCCGCGCATATCCAGAGCATCAATAAATAAAAATGGAATGCTTCGGTATTTTCTTGCTGCTGCTGTATAAGGGCGTATGTCGCGCGTAAGGGACACACCGTTGTCGGTAAGTCGCGTGGCATTTTGTATACTGAGGGCAGATATGTATGGAAGTTGTTTTTCGACAGCGTCTGCAGAAGCGCCGCCTGAGTATGCGTGTACGATGATTTGCGGGGATCCGGTTCTGTCATATTCCAGGTTGAGCGTTTGAGAGGGCGTCAGAGGATCTTCGATGGTCTGCGGGTTGTTTTGCATCAGGGAAAGCACGCTGATGTTGTTTTTTTCTGCAATGCTTTGCAGGGTATCTCCTCCGCGCACCATGCAGGTTCTGCATGGTTTGCTGATAATCAGTGTTTGTCCCGGTATTAGCTTTCTTTCCGGATCTAGAAAATTATCGGTTAAAATTCTGGATTCGGGAATGCCGTATTGCCGGGCAATGGAATAAAACGTATCGCTTGGACTTACAGTATGAATAATCATGGGAAGCACCTCATCGTTGGAATTTCTAACAGTATATGCAAAATAAAGATTTATTTTGCAGAACAGAATTTTTGAGGTAAAAATGATAATAATATTCTCGTACATTCATTTAGGAGGGACAGGCATGGGAAAAAATTATATAACGAAAGTATGCGGCAGGGAAGTCTTGGATTCCCGCGGAAATCCGACTGTGGAGGCATCCGTCGTTCTGAGTGACGGAACCGTGGGGATGGCAAGCGTTCCGTCCGGTGCATCGACCGGTGCATATGAGGCGCATGAACTGCGGGATAAAGGCAGTGCGCGCTATGGCGGAAAAGGCGTTCTTGATGCGGTATGTAATATTCATAAAAAAATTCATCCGGCATTATCCGGTATTTCTGTATATGAACAGTATGAGATCGACACGATTATGCAGGAAATTGACGGCACAGAGAATAAATCCGGATTGGGAGCAAATGCGATCCTTGCGGTTTCTATGGCATGTGCTCGTGCTGCGGCAAATTCATATCATATGCCGCTTTTTAAGTATCTCGGAGGGATTTCAGCGCGACGTCTTCCAGTGCCGATGATGAATATTTTAAACGGCGGCGCACACGCTTCAAATAATGTGGATATCCAGGAATTTATGATTGCGCCTGTCGGTGCACACAGTTTTTCGGATGCACTGCGGATTGGTGCGGAAATCTATCATACACTCGGAAAAATTCTTCGGGAGCGCGGACTTGCCACATCCGTGGGCGATGAGGGCGGATATGCACCGAATCTCGCGGGGGATGAAGAAGCGATTCAACTGATCTGCGAAGCGATTGAAGAAGCTGGATATGATACTGATGTCGTCAAAGTGGCACTGGATGCAGCCAGCAGTGAGTGGCAAAATAACGGGGCGTATTTTTTGCCAAAAAGGAAAGTAAGTATGCAGACGGACGAGTTGATTTCGTATTGGGAAAATTTGATTTCCAAATATCCCATTTGTTCAATAGAAGATGCATTGGATCAGTCCGATTTTGCCGGTTGGACAAGTTTGACGCGCCGAATCGGCAATAAAGTTATGCTGGTTGGAGATGATTTGTTTGTAACAAATACGAAGCGTCTGCTTGATGGAGTTCGTCTTGGTTCGGCAAACGCGATTTTGATCAAACCAAACCAAATCGGAACGCTTAGTGAAACGCTTGATGTTATTTTGTATGCTAAAGCGAATGGATACAAATTTATTTTATCTCATCGTTCCGGTGAAACTGAGGATACGACAATTGCGGATATAGCAGTGGCCTCTAATGCGCCCTTTATTAAGACCGGCGCGCCTTGCAGAAGCGAGCGTGTTGCAAAATACAACCGTTTGCTGCGCATAGAAAGTTCATTGAATTCAGGCGCCCTGTACGGAAACTGATTTTGTCTCTATATGCGGCCGCTGAAACGGCGGCCGCATATTTCGGTATAAAAACTTAAAAAAAGTGTTGACAAGTTAAAACGAATATGGTAGTATATTCAAGTGCGATGGATGCCCCTGTAGCTCAGACGGTAGAGCACTTGACTTTTAATCAAGGTGTCCGGAGTTCGAATCTCCGCAGGAGCACCAAGAAAAAACACAACATAGTGGATGATTCCATTATGCTGTGTTTTTTTATTTAGTTTTGCACAGATATGTGATTGTTTTATTCCTTCACTTCAAATTTATAGCCAAAACCCCAGACACTGACGATTTCCCATCGCTTGGAAACGCCCTGTAATCGTTTTCTGAGACGTTTGATATGTACATCTACCGTTCGGGAATCTCCCAGATAATCGTAGTTCCAAACTTTCTGAATCAGTTCGTTGCGTGAGAGGGCCACGTTTGGTTTTGATGCAAGCAGATAGAGCAGCCGAAATTCTTTTGGAGGAATTTTTACTGCTTGATTGCATAATTTTAACTCTCGTTTGGTTTCATTGATTTCCAGATTTTCAAATCGCAGCGTTTCCTCAGGATACGCATTGCTTTTTGCGCGTTCTGTACGGCGCAAAACAGCGTGAATCCGCGCGGCGAGTTCATGTGCATCATACGGTTTGATAACTACATCATCTGCTCCGCTTTCCAGGGCGGCGATCCGTGCTTCCAAATTAAAGCAATCAGAGAGCAGAATGACCGGTACAGTAAAGCTGTGCAGAACGGATTGATATGCATTCGGCGTTTGTGCGTCGCCTGTGTCAATGATTATAATATCGGGTGCAAGAAAGTGAATTTTGGCGTCAAGCTCCGGCGTCAGCGGTAAAAATCGAATTTCAAAATGTGAAATCGGTCCGAAATGTTTGGAAAATTGAGAGAAAACATGATCATTCGTTCCAATTAAGAGCAGTATCCCGTGCATAATTTCACCTCATATCTTTTTTAGTATAGCACATAAAATGTAACAAAGCAATGAACAAAAATAATTAAATCGATTGGCGTCAAAAAAGTTCGGCGTTCACTTGCAAAAAATCGGTGAATGTTATATAATAACAAAAGTAAATCGTGAAAGGGACATAAAAATGAAACTTGGTATTGTCGGGCTCCCTAATGTAGGAAAAAGTACGTTGTTTAATGCATTGACCAATGCTGGAGCGCAGTCTGCAAATTATCCGTTTTGTACAATTGATCCGAATGTGGGTGTAGTCCCGGTTCCGGATCACCGGCTGGATGTTCTGGCTGAAATGTATCATCCGGAAAAGTACACACCTGCCGTGATTGAATTTGTAGACATTGCAGGTCTTGTGCGCGGCGCTTCTAAAGGTGAGGGACTTGGAAATAAGTTTTTATCCCATATTCGCGAGGTAGATGCAATCGTTCATGTCGTGCGTTGCTTTGAGGACAGTAATATCATTCATGTGGATGGCAGTATCGATCCGGTGCGCGACGTTGAGACAATTAACCTTGAATTGATATTTTCTGATATGGAACTTTTAGATCGCAGAATCGATCGTGTGAAAAAAGCGATGAAAGGCGACAAGACACTCGCATCGGAAATTGAAGTTTTGGAGCGTGTAAGAGCCGCGCTTGAAGCAGGCAAATGCGCGCGAACCCTCGAACTTTCCGAAGAAGAACTGGAAGTGATTTCCGAAACGCCGCTTTTAACTCTGAAACCGGTCATTTATTTGGCCAATATCAGCGAAGATATGATCGGTACAGATTTGTCAGGAAACGTATTCTATGGTCGGTTGAAAGAATTGGCTGATCGTGAACATACAGAGATGATAGAGATTTGCGCCGAGGTAGAAGCCGAGCTTGCCGAACTTGACGGTGAAGAAAAAAAAGCATTCTTACAGGATTTGGGAATTCAGCAAAGCGGTCTTGATCGACTGATTGCTGCGGGATACAAACTTTTAGGGCTGATAAGCTATCTTACGGCGGGACCGAAAGAAGTTCGCGCATGGACGATTACCAAGGGTACGAAAGCGCCGCAGGCAGCAGGAAAAATACACAGTGATTTTGAACGCGGCTTTATTCGTGCAGAGATTGTTGCATATGATGATTTGATCAATGCAGGCAGTATGAGTGCTGTCAAAGAAAAAGGACTTTTGCGCAGCGAGGGAAAGGACTATGTGATTGCGGACGGCGATATTGTACTGTTTCGCTTTAATGTTTAATTTAGATAAAGAAAAGACGCCGATTTTGGCGTCTTTTCTTTATCTGCCTTTTCTCGAAAGTGGGATTTCTTATATAAAAAATTTAGCTATCGAGGCAAACAGGAAACAAACAAGCAAACCGGCAAGCGTTGGAAGCAGAAATGCAACGAGTGTCCATCTTATACTTCCGGTTTCTTTTTTTATTGTTATCAACGTAGTTGAACAGGGCCAGTGCATCAGCGAGAACAGCATAGTGCTGGCCGCAGTGATCCAGGTCCAGCCGTTTTCGACAAATAATTGTTTCATTTCGGATAAACTGCCCATTTCCAGAATGCTTCCTTCTGCCATATAGGCCATAATTATGATCGGGATCACAATTTCGTTGGCCGGCAGTCCTAAAATAAAAGCCATCAGGATTACACCGTCCAGCCCTAAAAGCTGTGCAAACGGGTCGAGGAAAGAAGTACAGTGGCGCAGCAGACTGGCATCTCCGACGATAATATTGGCGCTGAGCCAAATAACCAATCCGGTTGGCGCGGCAATGGCAACAGCGCGTCCTAAAACAAATAATGTTCGGTCAAAAATCGAGCGGACAATAACTTTTCCGATCTGTGGTTTTCGATAAGGCGGCAATTCGAGCGTAAAAGAGGAGGGAATACCTTTTAAAATCGTTTTGGATAGTAGGCCGGACATCGCCAATGTCATTAAAATACCGAGAAGAATCACTCCGGTTAAAATCAGTGTAGACCCAACGGAGCTAAGTATACCGTTTTGCGTACCGATAAAAAACATTGTAATGATCGCAATCAGCGTTGGAAACCGTCCGTTGCACGGAACAAAATTGTTTGTAAGAATCGCAATCAATCGCTCACGCGGAGAATCGATAATTCGGCATCCGACGACCCCGGCAGCATTACATCCGAATCCCATACAGGTGGTCAGCGCCTGTTTTCCGCATGCGCCACAGCATTTGAACGGTTTATCCAGGTTGTAGGCGATGCGCGGCAAATAGCCGAGATCTTCAAGCAGGGTAAATAAAGGGAAAAAAATAGCCATAGGTGGCAGCATGACGGACACAACCCAGGCAAGCACACGGTATATGCCAAGTACCAGTGCACCGTGTAGCCATTCGGGGGCGTTTAAATACCGAAAGAGATCGCTCAGGCGATCTTGCAGCCAAAAAAGTCCGTCGGATAACAGTTGCGACGGATAATTGGCGCCGGTGATTGTAATCCAAAAAATCAGCGCAAGAAGCGCGGCCATGATCGGATAACCTGCCCATTTGCTGGTCAGAATCCGATCAATTTTTCGGTCAAATGCGTTGTATTTCATGCGATCATAGGTTACAGTACAATCACTGATCTTTTCCGCAGTGTGTACAATAGATGCAACCACTTGATCTTTAATATTCTCGGTTTGGATTCCGTTTACTTTCAGTATGTTTTTAGCTTCGTCGAGCGCGGCGGCCACTTTCTCATCAGATAATATGTTTTTTTCAAAGAAACGATTGATTTCCTGAATGAGCGATTCGTCATAATCTAATAACTTTATACTGAGCCATCTCGAGTTAATTCTGTCGTTCAATTGTTGTTTAATGGCTTCTTCGAGAACGGAGATCGCTTTTTCCAGTATGGGATCATATGTTATTTTGATTGGTCTTGGGATGAAGCGTTCCTCAATTATTTCGTCCAGTGCATTCATCAGAGCGCTTAGGCTGCCTTTTTTTCGGGCAATTGTGCCAACGACCGGAACGCCCAGTTCAGTAGATAAGCGTTTAAGATCAATTTTTATATTTTTGCGCTTTGCTTCGTCTAACAGATTCACGCATACCACTACTTTATCGGAGATTTCAAGCGCTTGTAATACCAAATTCAGATTTCGCTCAAGACAGGTTGCGTCGCAAACGACAACCACTGCATCCGGTTCTCCAAAACAAATAAAGTTTCTGGCAACTTCTTCTTCGGCCGAATGGGCGAGCAGAGAATATGTACCGGGTATATCCACCAGTACATAGTCGTGTTTCTTTGACGAGCAGTATCCTTGGGCGTTGGCAACTGTTTTTCCCGGCCAATTACCGGTGTGCTGATTCATACCGGTTAGATTGTTAAACAAGGTGCTTTTTCCAACATTTGGATTGCCCGCAATTGCAATAACCCGATCGTCGTTAGAGCGGCGTTTGATTTCCAGTCCAGCGTCAATGGCTTTGACTCCTACGGAATTATTTGTAAGTCCCATAGACTTCACCTCGCATATTGGAATTATGGACAGATCAGAATGTTTCCACAGTCCTCTGAGCGAATTGCAATGACTGCACCGCGGATCAGAAACGCCGTCGGATCTCCTCCGGGGCTGCGGCCAAGACATTCCACTTCGGTGTCCTCAATCAATCCTATGTCTAAAAGTCTGCGGCGGATACTGCCGCTTGAAACCAGTGCTCGTATTTTGGCTTTTTCGCCGGGTTTTATATCATTTAAGCAAGGGTGCTGATTCATATTCATATTGTCCTTTTCATAAATTTAGGTTAAGGAAACTTTCTTTCCTAATGCCATTGTATTAAAGATAAGCGGGAATTGTGATTAGAAAGGGAAGCATATGGCGGATATAAATGGTTTTTATACTCTAAAGGGCTATCAATTGCTGGAAACGGATACGCTGACGCCGGCTATGCAGGATTATTTGGAAATGATTTGCAGAATGTTGCGAAGTGCCGAGGTTGTGCGTATGCGTGATCTTGCTGATAAGCTGCATGTTCGTCCTTCATCCGCTTCAAAAATGACAGCGCACCTGAAAGAGAACGGATATGTGGATTTTCAAAAGTACGGTTTTATTGTAACTACCGCAAAAGGGGCGGAAATTGGGCGCTATCTTTTGCATCGACATGATGTATTGCAACGTTTTTTGTGTATGCTGAATCGGTCGGACAACGAGCTTGAACAAGTTGAAAAAATTGAGCATTTTTTAAATATACAGACTATCAAAAACATTGAGCTTCTGACCTTAAAAATGCAAAAAGAAAAACGCGTATAAAAAATATCCCGTTGAAAATCTGATTTTCAACGGGATATTTTAAATGATAGTAAATCCACTGGCTTTGCCAGTGGAGAAAAAGCTTTAGCTATGGACA
>CATYXQ010000041.1 GCA_958414825.1 uncultured Eubacteriales bacterium
TGTCTGAATATTGCCGCTTCTATTTTATTTATAAAAATTTTTCAGTACTTATCATACCAGACTTATAATACCGGCTGCCCGTTAATGACCAATTTAAAGTTCAAACCCAATGTCCGCGCTGCATTTTTACACATGGTCATACGTGTCAGAAAAATCTCAAAAAAGTCCATAACCGAACCATACGCCGTATCGATTTCCAAACGCAATGTCAATGTTTTTTTCTCAATATCCAAATCCAGATCCGTTTCATGCACTGAATAATTAACTCGGTCGTGAATATCAAAGGACGCCTGATCCGGATTGCGGACTCGTGAACGGCGGACATCGCTTTTATCTGCCAAAATCAGCGCCGCAGCCACCGGGTTCACCGGAACACCGGTTCCCTCATCGTGATTGCCGATTGCCGAAACCACTGTGGCGATCTCCGCCGGCTCCATCCCCTCTTTATCCAAAATCCGAAACGCCATAACGGCCCCGCTTTGCGAGTGGTCAATCCGATTCACCAAGTTTCCGATATCATGTAAATAGCCCGCAATCTGAGCAAGCTCCGCTGTGCGAGCGTCATAAAAAAGCTGTTTAAGCAAAAAACCGGCTGTTTCCGCTACCCGTGTGACATGTGCGGTGCTATGCTCGGTATAGCCCAACGCACGAAGCGTGCTATCCGCCGCTTCAATATACTTTTTTACCGCCTCATTCTTCCGAATGCTTTCATACGTTACCATACTGTGTTCCTTTACCGCAAAATTCAAATTTTTTAAAAATCATTTTTCTATACAATTTCCATAAAGCGAAGCCAAATGCATTCATCCAAAATCAAATCTTGCATCTGTCCCTTCAAGGCGAAGCGCCGCATCAAAAAGTTTACCGTTTTTAGACACGAATCCTCGAATTTTTGACGTTTTCCCCTCAGTCAGCAGCAATTGTACATTCGCCTTGGATATAACGCGGCCGCAGATGACACGATTGATTGTAAACCGGCATCCCTCTTTATACCGACTGCATCCGTACCCAAATTTCGTTCGCCGGATACGGCCGCCGCAAAACGGACACGCACACACATCATCGCCCAAAAAACCGTCGTCGGTATCCTCCTCCGGCGCAGCCGGAGGTCGGCAGAACACTTCGCGAATTTCCGCTTCAGCCAAACGCACGCCGCCGTCGATTTCCATTTCCCCGCGATAAATTTTTTTCAGCGCACGCCCCAGTTCGCTGGTTTTATACTTGTCCATGGAAATCCCCATCTGCTCTAAAGACTGAATCAGAAATTCCCCTCCGGGCAGGATTCGATAGACGTCCTTTTTCAGTTCAATATAACCGCTCTTCCGTGCATTGTCGATGATTCCGGTACGCGTTGCCTCGGTGCCAAGCTCCAGTCCCTCAAAAACCGCCCGATACTCCTCTTCGTCGTTTTCGGTCTCGCTTTCTTTCGCTGCGGCTTTTTCCTCCCGAAACGGATTTTTCAAATAATTGTTTAATGTTTCGATCGTATAATGTTTCGGAGGCGTTGTTTCTTTTTCCGCAGGCGCAAAACAGATCTTCACCACATCGCCCTTTTCCAGCGGAGGCAGCAACTTATCCTTCGCGGTATAATCGTCATATTTTGTCCAGCCCGCCTCGGCAATTACCGTCCCTTTCAGCGTAAACTCTTCGAGTTCTCCCACCGCAATCCGAATTTCCGTTTTTTCAGCGCGGCAGGGTTCTGCGCAGAATACGGCGACAAACCGCCGAAATACCGTGGAGTATACGCGCATTTCGGTTTCGGACAACTCGCTTTTAGACGGGATTTTATAGGTCGGCGTCAGCGCCGAATGCGACTCTATCTTTGAATCGTCAAATATGGATTTTTTATGTTTGAACTCCACCGGATAACCCATTGCGCGAACATTCACAAGAATCTTTTTCATCTTATCCTGCTCGGCTTCCGCCAAATATTCCGAGTTGGTTCGAGGATAGGTCAAAAAACCACGCTCATATAAAGTCTGCACGATTTCGAGACTTTCACCCATGGACATCTTATATTTTTTCCCCAATACGTTTTGAAGTTTGGAGAGTGAATACAGTTTTCCGGGCGCGAGTTCTTCTTTTTTTCGCCGAACGGATGTGACCACGGCGCCCGCCGCATTGTAAGCGGCGCAGAGCGCTTCCGCGCGGGCACGTTCGTTTTTTGAGAATTTTTGTTTGCTGGTCAGTTCAACAACCGAACCTTTTGTCTCTTCAGCGCTCCGCGGCGCAAAATAAATTTCGGGCACAAAGGTACGGATGGTCAAATCTCTGTCGTAAATGGCTTTGACTATAGGCACGATTACACGACCGACCCGAAGCAGCGTCCCGGTTTTCAAAGTGGCATACCGGGTCAGATTGACGCCGTAAAGCCAGTCGATATATGTGCGTGCAAATCCCTCTGCCGCAAGACGGTCATATTCGGTCTCATCCCGCATCTCAGACAGTGCGGCGCGCACAGTTTCATCCGTTTGATCGGGAAGCCAAAGGCGCACAAAACGTTTTTCCTCTTGCAGCGCATGCTGCACACACAGCCGAACAATAATCTCCCCTTCTCGATCCGAGTCGCCTGCATTGACGATTGTATCGACGTCCGGGCGATTGCAGAGCGTGCACAATAAAGAAAACTGGCGCTTGACTCCCGCATCCACCTGCTTGTCCGCACCACGGCGAAGCGTAAAGCGAAACGTTTTCGGAAAGCAGGGCAAGTCGCCTATTGTCCACTTTCCGTCCGCCGGCGGATCTTCCAAATAATCTTCAATATCACAAAGAGAAAAAAGATGACCGAACGCCCAGCTGACAAGGTATCCGCCGCCCTCAAAATAGCCGCTGTGTTTCTGCATATTGCCGATTGCAGACGCAATATTGCGTGCCAAACTCGGTTTTTCGGCAATAATCAGTTTCATATCGGTCCATTCCTTTCTGTGAATAAATTTATGAAAATTATACCATAAATGATTTATAAATTCAATAACTATTGCACCGGACATCGGAATTTGCTATGATAAAAGAAAAACGTCAAGGAGTCCTTAAATAATGCTCTACATACAAAAAAGCGCTGACAAATTTTTACTCGGTTCGGATGCGTCGCAAGCTGTACTGTGTTTCGGTCCCGCTGTTGTCGAAATAAACGGGCAGGAAATACGGTTGGACGCAATCTGCAGCGATAACGCAATCTGTTCTTCCGGTTGCGGGCTGCGCATAACCGATCATCTGACTGACCTTGAAAACGGTTTAATCCAAATTGACCGTAAAATCGAAAATATAACCGACGCGCCGCTTAGTTTCAAAGATATTTTTGAAGTACAGACCGCCTTTATCCCAAGCCGCTATCTGATTCCCTGCGTCAACTACAATGGGAATGCCGGCTGCAAGGAAAATGTACCGCAGGGACTGCAAAAAGACGGAAAACCCTGGATTTTCGCATATGATCGTACCGGCATTCCATCCTGTACGCTCAGTGAGAATAAAATGTTCGGAGCGTCAATTTTTGCGTCGGACTGCGACGAGGCTTCGCTTCGCACCTCCTGTTCGCTGATTTTGCTGGACGACGGACGTTTTTCGCATCGAATCTATCACCCGGTAACCGAAGCGCCTTACACCTATTCCGGTAAGAATGCTTTGACAGAACGCTACGATGAAACGCTTACGCTTCTGCCGGGAGAAACATTTACCGCTCGAATGTATGCATTTGTCTGCACGCCCATATATGAAAACTATGCGTGCGCCAATCTTTTGGACTGTGCTGCTTCCCTTTTTGATCTTAAAAAAACGCCATGCCTCTCTCCTGAAAAAATCTGGGAACTTGGCGTTGAATACGCCAAACAACTGCTATACAATTACAAGGGACATACCATGATCATCACACACTTTGCGCCGCGGCTGTTCCGTTCTCAGCACGGCGCGGCCATCAGTCAGGAAGAAATGGCGCGGCGCATGACCGATCCCTATTATACAGAAATCGGGCGCTTTGACGAGCGCTTTGAGATGGGATGGGCTGACCAGGGATTGCTGAATGCCCGTATGCTCGCCGTAGACGCCTGGAAACGGCAGGACAAAACCATGCTGCAAACCGCGATCGGAATTTTTGATTCCTGGGCGCAAAAACAACAGGAAAACGGTCTGATGTATTCCCAGTTTCAACAGTATTATGAATCGGAAACCTATGATTTTGCAACGCCCGATGTCTGCAATTTCGGCTGGGGTGCGGCCGAAATGGTACGCATGTATACTTTTTTGAAAGACATCGGGATAAACAAACCCGAATTTTTGCGCTTTGCCGTGCGGCTTTGTGACTTTTTTTCCGCACATTTTTCAGAAGAATACGGATTCGGTAAAGCTTGGACGCTGTCCGGCGACTGTGTAGCCCAAAACGGTTCAATCGGCGGCTTTATGCTGACCGGACTGCTTGAAACCTATCGTGCAACGCAAAATGCGCTTTATCTGGAAACGGCAAAACGCGCAAGTGATTTCTATTATGCGCGCGATTTAGATCAGTTTGTCTGCTCTGCGGGCGCGCTCGACTGTCAGAGTATCGACAAAGAAACGGCATATCCGTTCATCACCTCCTCTTTAATGCTCTACGAAGAAACAAAAGACGAGCTTTATCTGACCCGCGCAAAAAAGGCCGCCTACTATTTCTTCTCCTGGGCATTTCACTACGATGTGCTTTACGGTGCAGACAGCGAATTTACACTGTATAATTATCATACAACAGGCGGAACGGCAATTTCAACCGAGCATCATGCCATCGATGCGTGGGGCGCGGCAGCCGTGACCGAATTCTTTTTGCTGGCTAAATATACGGGCGACGAAAGATGGGCTGCACGCGCGCGGGCAATGTGGTTTAACGCCATACAGGGGCTTACCGCAGAACCGGATCAAAAAACGCACGGGCAAATACGCCCGCTCGGCGCGCAGAATGAAGGTTTTTTCCAATGCCGTTGGACAAAATACCGCCCGACCTGTGAAGAACGCGGACATTTTAACGACTGTCTGTGCGCCTGGTCAGGCGCTTACCGCATGATGACGCTTGACAATCAGGAACGTGTTCTCGGCGCATCCGATTATGCGCTCCTCAAAAACAAGTAATATAATCGGCAAAACCGCGCAGTTGACTGAATACAACTGCGCGATTTTCGTATATTTATACAAATTTATGTTTTTATTTCAGAAAATCCTATTTTTCGATTGACAAACCGGCAGGCTTGTACTACAATTACTTCAAATGGTAGAGGCGCGTCCTGTCGTCAGTAACATCGGTGCAAAAGACCTTGCGAGTCGTTGCCGGTGCGAAAGAGACGGTCGCCGAAGACGGCAAAGCAAATTGCCGTTCTGGTCGAATGAAATAAGATTCATCCGACTGTCGCAAAGCTGAAAAGTAATGCGGAGAGCTATCAGTTAATAGATATTGGGGTTTTCTCCAAATATATTACTGAACGGCCGATTCGCATATCGGTCGTTTTTTGCGCTTTCAAAACTTCTGCCAAAAAACGGAAAGGAAGTATGAATCATGAAAAAAACAGTTTTTACCGGCGTTGCCACAGCTCTTATCACACCGCTCAATGAAAACGGTATCGACTATGCTCAGTTCGGCCGACTGATCGACTGGCAAATCGAGGAAGGCATTAACGGTCTCGTTGTCTGCGGCACAACCGGAGAGGCCTCAACCCTGACCGATGAAGAACACCGCGAGGCGATCTCGTTCGCGGTCAAGCGAGCCGCCGGCAGAGTCCCTATCATTGCCGGAACAGGTTCCAATGATACCGCCTATGCGCTTGAGCTTACGGCACATGCGTGCGAAGCAGGCGCGGATGCGGTTCTTGTCGTGACGCCTTACTACAATAAGGCCACACAGCAGGGACTGATCCAAATGTTTACGAAAATTGCTGACGCCAGCACTGCGCCGGTTATCCTTTACAACGTTCCCTCGCGTACAGGTATCAATATCGAGCCCGAAACCTATCTTGCTCTGTCTGAGCATGACAATATCGTCGGCATTAAAGAAGCCAACGGAAACATCTCCAAAATTGTTGAAACCATGTCGCTGGTTCATGAAAAGCTCGATCTGTATTCCGGAAACGACGATCAAATTCTTCCGCTGATGTCGCTCGGCGGTGTGGGCGTGATCTCCGTTATTTCCAATTTGCTGCCAAGAGAAACCTGCGAGATCACAAAGCGCTTCTTTGCCGGAGATATTCAGGGAGCAGCCGCGCTGCAATACAAATATCACGATCTGATCGACGCGCTTTTCTCCGAAGTAAATCCGATTCCCGTCAAAGCTGCGATGGCCGCCATGGGATTCTGTGAAAATCATCTGCGTCTCCCCTTGACACCGATGCAGGAAAGCGGGTATAAAAAACTGCTTGCCGCCATGCGGGATGTCGGAATTTCAGTATAACGGAGGAAAGCATGAAAGTTATTCTTTACGGCGCGGGCGGGCGAATGGGAAAAGAACTGCTTGCCTTGATCGAACAGGGCTTTTGCGGGGCGTCGATTGCCGCAGCTATTGACAAAAACTTTGATCACGCCGACGATTTTCATCTTCCTGCATTTCCGGATTGCAAAATTGATGCTGATGTTCTGATTGATTTTTCAAATCATATCTGTATACAGGAAATTGAAGCCTACGCCCGCAAGTACGCACTTCCGACCGTTATCGCAACCACCGGTCATGAAAAAGAAGAACTGGAAAAAATCCACGCGCTCTCGCAAATTGTCCCCGTCTTCTATTCAGCCAACATGTCTATCGGCGTAGCAATGCTCTGTTCTCTTGCGGCGCAATGTGCATCGGCGTTTCCCAAAGCAGATATAGAAATTATCGAAAAGCACCATTCAGGCAAACTGGACGCACCAAGCGGAACCGCGCTGATGCTGGCGCAGGCACTGACAAAGATTCGAAGCGGCGCGGCATTGGTTTTCGGTCGCAGCGGAAAACGCGCACGCGAAGAAAATGAAATTGGTATTCATTCGGTGCGAGCGGGCAGCATTGTCGGCGAGCACGAAGTCATCATCGCCACCGACAGTGAAATTCTCACTGTAAAGCACGAAGCGAAAAACCGCGCGGTCTTTGCCGAGGGCGCCCTGCGTGCGGCAAGCTGGCTGTGTACAAAACCGGCCGGTCTTTACGGTATGCGCGACCTGATTGACAACCCGTAAATTCCGGCATACACTGACAGCGCAAGGAGGAGCAAACAATATGAAAATTGCATTTACAAAAATGCACGGTATAGGCAACGATTATATTTATCTCAACTGCATGGACGGCGAACCGGAAAATCCCGGAATGCTGGCCAAAAAAATGTCTCCGAGACGTTTTTCAGTCGGCTCGGACGGGGTGGTCCTGATCTGTCGCTCTAAAATTTCCGACGCCAAAATGCGAATGTTCAACGCGGACGGCAGCGAGGGAAAAATGTGCGGGAACGCCATTCGATGCGTCGGAAAATATCTCTATGACAACGGCCTGACAAAAAAGCAGGAAATCGACATTGAAACCCTGAGCGGCGTTAAGCATCTTTGGCTGACCGTAGCAGACGGCACGGTCGTTTCCGCAACCGTTAACATGGGGCGCGCAATTTTTGAAGCCGCTAAAATCCCGGCAATTTCACCGTCCGGTTCAAGTGAAATTATCAATGAACCGGTGCAAGCAGCCAACTGCACCTATGCACTGACCTGCGTTTCGATGGGCAACCCGCACGCCGTAATTTTTACGGATGCGATAAAAGATCTTGCTCTTTCAGAAATAGGCCCTGGTTTTGAACGCCATCCGCTCTTTCCGGAACGCATCAACACCGAATTTATTCGGGTTATTTCCCCAAGCGAACTCGAGATGCGCGTCTGGGAGCGCGGCAGCGGCGAAACATTTGCCTGCGGCACCGGCGCCTGTGCATCTGTTGCCGCCGCAGTTAAAACCGGGCGTTGCCGCGCAGATTTGCCGGTTGCCGTACATCTGCCGGGCGGTACGCTTACCATCACCTGCGACACAAATTATACCATTATGATGGAAGGCCCGTGCGCAAAATCTTATGACGGAGTATTTGAATTATGAACATCAAACTGAATGACAATTACAAGAACCTGACACAAAATTATCTGTTTTCGGAAATTGCGGGGCGTGTAAAAGCCTATGCGGCAGCAAATCCGGACAAGCGCATTATCCGTCTTGGAATCGGAGACGTCACCCTGCCCCTTTCCCCTATCGTTGTAGAAGCCATGCATACCGCCGTTTCAGAAATGGGAAGAGCCGAAACCTTTCGCGGCTATGCGCCGGAATGGGGGTATGATTTTACCAAAGAAGCGGTCGCAAGGCACTACGCGCCGTTTGGCATAACGCTTTCCAAAGATGAAATCTTTATCTCTGACGGCGCAAAAAGCGACCTCGGCAATCTTACGGAAATTTTGGGGAACAATCCGGTATATATCCCCGATCCGGTCTACCCGGTCTACATCGACAGCAATGTTATGAGCGGCCGCTCGGTTACGCTGCTGCCGGCCACGAAAGAAAACGGCTTTTTGCCGATGCCGCCGCAGAACGCAGAGGGCGCGGTTTTTTATCTCTGTTCGCCCAACAATCCGACCGGCGCGGTCTACGATCGAAAACAGTTGCAGCAATGGGTGGATTTTGCCAATCGTACCGGTTCGCTGATCCTATTTGACTCTGCCTATGAAGCATTTATTGAAGGCGACTATCCGCATTCCGTTTTTGAAATCGACGGCGCGCGCACCTGTGCAATCGAAATTTGCAGTTTGTCCAAAACTGCCGGCTTTACCGGAACACGCTGCGGCTGGACAATCATTCCCTCCGAACTCGAAAGTAAAAGCGTCCGCTTAAATCAGATGTGGTCCCGCCGCCAAGCCACCAAATTCAACGGCGTCCCCTACATTGTACAGCGCGCGGCCGAAGCCGCACTTTCGGCAGAAGGAATGGCCGCTTGCATGAAATCCATAGAATATTACAAAGGAAATGCCAAAATTCTTGCGAATTTATTCGATGAAAAAAGCATATTTTATACCGGCGGAAAATGCTCGCCTTACATTTGGCTGCGCTGTCCCGGCAACATGAAATCCTGGGAATTTTTCGATTATCTTTTAAACGAAGCGCAAATTGTCGGCACCCCCGGCGAGGGATTCGGACAATGCGGCGAAAGATATTTCCGTCTGACCGCTTTCGGCAGTCGTGAAGCTACCGCTGAAGCGGCCGAACGTATGCGCAAACTATTCTGAGGACGCACACGGACATTTCAACATTCCAATTTCCCAATCTATGAAAAACAAGGAGTCATAATGCTGTATTCAAATCTTTCCGTCAATGAACATGGTCATTTGTCTATCGCAGGCTTTGACGCGCCCCGGCTGATCGAAAAATACGGATCTCCTCTGATGGTTCTGGATGAAGACCGAGTTCGCGCGCACTGCCGTACTTACATAAATGCTATGCGCAAATATTTTCCGGCAGGTTCCGGCCCTCTTTTTGCCAGCAAAGCACTCTGCTTTAAGGAATTATATCGAATTGTCTCCGACGAGGGCATGGGCTGCGACGTGGTTTCTCCGGGCGAACTGTACACCATGCGCGCCGCCCAATTCCCGCTTGAGCGCGCCTGTTTTCACGGAAACAACAAAACAGACGAGGATATTGAATTCGGCATAGACAGCGGAGTGGGCTGCTTTGTCGCCGACAACCGCGACGAACTTTGCAGCATCAACCATGTTGCGCAAACGCGCAACAAAGTTCAAAAAGTGCTGCTGCGTCTGACCCCCGGTATCGACCCCCATACCCATGCAAAAATCTCCACCGGGAAAGTGGACTCAAAATTCGGCACTGCTATTGAAACCGGTCAAGCGCGGGAACTGACAAAATTTGCCCTGACCTTAAAAAATATAGAACTGATTGGCTTTCACTGCCACATCGGTTCGCAAATATTTGACTGCGCGCCTTTCTGCGACGCCGCCGATATTATGCTGCGCTACATTGCAGAAATCAAGCGCGACTTCGGCTTTGAAGCGTCGGTGCTGAATCTCGGCGGCGGCTTCGGCGTTCCCTATGTCGCTTCTCATCCCAAGATTGATTACGAAGCGAATATCCGCGAAATCGGGGCGCATATCAATGCGCGCTGCGCGCAGTTTTTGCTGAGACCGCCGGCCATTCTTATGGAACCGGGGCGCAGTATTGTCGCCGACTGCTGCACGACGCTCTACAGAATCGGCAGCGTAAAAACCATTACCGGATACAAGAGCTATGTCTCAATTGACGGCGGCATGACCGATAATCCGCGCTATGCGCTGTATCAATCCGAATACACCGTGCTGAATGCCAGCCGAGCAAATCGCCCAGCGGATTTTATCTGCACAATTGCCGGACGCTGCTGTGAAAGCGGAGATTTGATCCAGGAAGACGTGGCAATTGCAAAACCGCAGCGCGGCGATATTCTGGCTGTACTCTGCACCGGCGCATATAACTATGCCATGGCCTCCAACTATAACCGTGTGTGCCGTCCGGCCATCATTATTTTAAAAGACGGACACGACCGGCTCGGCGTCCGCCGCGAGACCTTTGAAGATCTGATCGCCTATGATCTTTAATTTTTTACATAATATCTGCAAAATCATGGCAAAAAAACAACCGCAGAGGAGACTTCCTCTGCGGTTGTTCTGTTGCAAAAGTCCCCTGAACCTGAACTTTACAGCGACATCACACTTGTGCTATAATTGCTAAGATAGTGTTAATCTGCAATGAACTGAAAAGCAAAAAACTTAAATATTTCTTAAAGTATTGTCCAATTGGTTTTTAAAACTTTAAGCTGTACAATAAAAGCGGAGGATGAAAAGCGATGTACAACATTTTGATCTGCGACGATGAAAAGGATATTGTTTCCGCCCTGAAAATCTATCTGGAAGCCGAAGGATACAGAACATTTGCAGCCTATACGGGAAAAGAAGCGCTGCAAATCGTTGAGAAAGAGGAAATTCATTTGATTTTGCTTGACATTATGATGCCGGAAATGGACGGGCTGACCGCCATAGCCAAACTGCGCGAATCCCGCAACGTTCCCGTGATTCTGCTAAGTGCAAAAAGCGAGGATACCGATAAAATTCTTGGTCTGAATGTCGGCGCAGACGACTATGTAACAAAGCCGTTCAATCCGGTAGAAGTATTGGCGCGCGTGCGCTCCCAACTCCGCCGGTATATGCAGCTCGGCGGTTCGCTTACCCGCAGTGAAAGCTATACCGTAGGCGGAATCATACTGGACGACCGTACAAAGGAAGTATTTGTGGACGGCGAAACGGTCAATCTGACGCCTACGGAATTTGATATTCTCAAGCTATTTATGCAGCATCCCGGCGAAGTATTTTCCCCGAAAGAAATCTATCGCCGTGTGTGGAACGACGCCCCATACGGCGCGGAAAGCACTGTGGCCGTTCACATTCGGCATCTGCGTGAGAAAATCGAAATCTCCCCTGCAGAACCGCGCTATTTAAAAGTTGTGTGGGCACAGGGCTATAAGCTTGAAAAAGGAGGACAAAACCATCATGCGTAGATTAACACACAGCCTATTTGCCAAAATTGCCGCAATTTTTCTGATTACCATTACGCTCCTCGGCACGGTTGCGGCAGTATTCGGAATCGCCGCAATCGGCGCACTCGGCGGATATACCGGCGAATATGCATATAACCGCGATATGCTGATTGAAGACATTCTTTCTGAATATGCTTACGATATCTGCTCCTTTCATTACAGGAACCGAGGAGATCCGCTGGAATACTATCAGGCAAACAACTTTTATTTCACGCTATCGGATGCCGACGGAAACATCATAGCTTCAAATTATACCGGTCAGCAAACCGCTCACAGCGTCACCAGAGACTATACGCTCTCCCGCCAAACAATGGAATATAATGATGTTACAGGAAACTATGAGCAGATCGAAATCAACACCGCAAATTATACTATAACCGTTTGGGAAAAAGCCTCTATGGAGCGAACCGATCTTCTTTCTATCGCCAACTTTTGGTTAGACGTCGGATATGCATGGCGCTATACTGTCATTATTCTGGCAGCCTGCGGCTTCCTGCTCTTCCTTGCGCTTCTCATCTTTCTTTATTGCAGCGCCGGCCATAATAAAGAAACCGAAGAAATCGTTCCGAATAAAATCGACCGCATCCCGTTTGATCTCTATACCGCAATTTGCACCGCGCTGTTTTGCATCGTACTCGCCATGGGTTTTCAGCTTCTTGACGACGCAATGAACAGCCTTCCGTTTATAATTGTAACAGTCGGAAGCATGATTCTGCTTGATTTTCTGATCCTTCTCGGCTATACAATGAGCTTAGCAACACGACTGAAAGCCGGCGGGCTGATCCGTCAAATGCTGATTTACAGAATTCTTTCTTTCCTTTGGCGTTGTCTCACAAAACTTTTCCGTTGTATTCTGTATCTGCTGCGCGGTATTCCGCTCGTCGGAAAAACGACCATGGTTCTACTTGCGCTGACCGTCATCGAATTGATTTTCATTTCACTGTGTTGGTGGGAAATGGATAATTTCCTGCTCTTTTGGTTTCTTGAAAAACTCATCCTAATTCCCCTTGTTTTATTTGTTGCTCTGCTGCTGCGCAAGCTTCAAAAAGGCGGCGAAAATATCGCCTCCGGACGGCTGAACGAAAAAATCGACACACGGTACATGTTCTGGGATCTCAAAAAATTCGGCGAAACGCTTAATAACATCAATGCGGGCATGGGACGGGCGGTAGACGAAAAACTCAAAAGCGAACGGCTGAAAACTGAACTGATTACCAATGTCTCTCATGATATAAAAACGCCGCTGACTTCGATTATAAATTATGTGGATCTCATCAAAAAAGAGGATCTGGATCATGAAGCTTTTCAGGAATATGTCAGCGTTCTCGACCGGCAGTCTTCCCGTCTGAAAAAACTGATTGAAGACCTGGTGGAAGCCTCCAAAGCCTCAACCGGGAATCTGACCGTACAGCCCGAACCGTGCGACATCGGCGTACTGCTTGCACAAACGACCGGCGAATACCAGGAACGTCTGGAAGCCAACGGGCTTGATCTGGTTATCACACAGCCGGATACACCGGTACAAATTATGACCGACGGCCGTCATCTCTGGCGAATTTTTGAAAATCTACTCAGCAATATATGTAAGTACGCGCAGCCCAATACCCGCGTATATCTGACGCTTGAGCGAATCGGAAAACGCGCGGTCGTAACGTTCCGCAACATTTCAAATTATCCGCTGAATATTTCCAGTGATGAACTGATGGAACGTTTTGTGCGCGGGGATGCTTCCCGCCATACCGAAGGCAGCGGTCTCGGACTGTCAATCGCTAAGAGTCTTGCCGATCTGCTAAACGGCCATATGGACATCACAATCGACGGCGATCTGTTTAAAGTCACGATCTCCTTTGAAATACTTGAATCTTAGCATAAAAGCATTCCGGGGGACAGTTAAAAACTGTCCCCCCGGATTCTTTTTACCGTCTCCTCACAATATATTCTAATGCTCCACATTAAATTTGCTTGTTCTTCGACAAGCAAATTTTCAGTTTAGCCGATAAAGCGAAACGACGTCATATACACATTGCGCAAAAATCGCATAGCCATCATCCGCAAGATGAACGCCGTCGCTGCTGTAATATTGCGTATCCTGATTCGCCGCATATTCATCAGTAGCGTTAAATATATCAATCGTTTCGCATTCTGTAGCTTTGGCCGCTTCTAAAATCTGCGGCAAAATGGTATCTTCCATATATTTTTTTCGATAAACCGCGTCAAAACGACTCGGCGGACATACAAAATATACCGTCGGCTCGGACGGAAGATTTTGATATTCTTTTGCAAGCGCTACCGCAGACTCATAGAAAAATGTCTTTTCATCCACATCCACATTTTTATTGGACGCATGCGCGTCATTCGTTCCCAAACAGATCAATACAATGTCAGCATCGTACTGCAGACTGAGTTTATACTCAGATGTGTTTTTATAAGCAACCGATTTATCAGAGCTATATGTAAAAGACGGATACTCCCGTTTGTCTATCATAAAAGCCCGGGAACGCCCGAAATTTTTTACCTCATACCGATCGCCGAGCAAACTTTGCAGTTGCGCAGGATACCCTTTGGTCATTCTGTCCGACGCGCCGACGCCATAAGTCAGCGAGTCTCCCACACAGGCAATTTTTACGACTCTTGACGGAACATATTCTGTCATGGCTTCTGTCGTTTCGGCAGTTGCTTCAGCGTTTGACGTGTCATTTGTCCCTGTTTCCGCCTCACCCTGATCTTTTGCACAAGAAAACAGAAAAAGCGCGACCGCAATCAAGAATGCTGCAAAAAGCGTTTTTTTCATAAGAACTCCTTTACACCCTGAGAAATTTGATTTATTTCAATCAAATTATATTGTTTTACCGATGAAAATGCAAGACAAAGTTCACAAGAATCTCCATTTAAAAATTAATCTATTCGGCACATATATCCAATGACCGCCGCACAAAGTTCATATAAAAATTTCTATAATACATATTTCATTCGATATACAGGCCGCTTACGATTCTGAAGCCGACGCCCCATCTAAAACCGTGACAACTGCCGTTCCGACAGCTTTCCCCGTATAAATAACGTCAGACAGTGTTGGCTGCTCGGCCTCAAACAAAATATGCTCAAAGAAATCATTTTTCAAAGTATCATCCCCAACGGTTGACCGATATAAACCATACATACATGGGCTGTAATATTGAATCTGCGCGGCGCTTTCCAAAGGTTTGGATTTTGTTCCGATAAGCCATTCGGTAAACCACGTCCAGTGTTGAGACTTATGACACATATAGCCGGCTACACTCATTTCATAAGCCGTTTTTCCGCCGTAATATTCCAGCGGAAGATCAAAATTCATCACAATTTTCCGTTCATTCCAAAGATGCAAATAAGCTTTAGGAACATCCCATACGCCATAAAGCCTAAACGACTGCGGATATGCATCCCCATCCCCCGATACTTCCAGCGCCTGCTGCAAAACATGAGCATTCAGCATATGCGCGCCGTGTCCGTACTCGCCGTTCGTATCGGGGCCTACCACAACATACGGCTTAAATCGGCGAAGAAGTTCTACCTGATAACCGATAAGATCCTCTTCTGTATAGCCGTCCGCCGAAAGTTTAGCCAAAGCCTGCTGTATAGACTCAGAATAATAATCCGGATAGACGCCAAACACGGGATAATGCGTCATGCCCACCGCCCACAAACCGTTCAATTGTTCGTGCAGACGGATCGGATTTTGCGCATGAGAACAAAAATACGCGACCTGACAATCATAGCCCTGCGCAATCATCCAAGGCAATGCGCCCGCAAAAAATAAATGCTCATCATCGCCGTGTGGTGTTAAAAGCAACGCATCCGCACGCTCATAGGGCGGGCTCCACACCTGCACATCGGGCGGAAGCGTTCCTGCCCCAAATATACGCAGTTCCGATAGTTTCGCCCCGCTCGTAAAAACGATTTCCAACGTTTCCGCCTCTGCTTTTTCAAGCGTGATATATTCATGAAGATAACCGGATGCTCCGAAAAATTTTGTACCGTTTGCAGTCGTAACTGTCCCCAAAGCGCTTTGCGAATAAAATTCCAGATACACTCCTGCAATCGTATTTTCTGTCTTTACCGTCAAAATTTCGCCCGGATCCATCAGATAATAGGTCGATACCTGACCGTCGCGCAGCGCCTGCGTATTGGATAACGCAAGAACAGACGCATCGGCCGTATATTCTTTTGCAAAAATCTCAGTCTGCGTACCGCCCGCGTATCCGACAATCATCAAAAAAATAAAGAAAGCAACCGCCGCAGCATTGAACGCCATGAAATGGACTGTACGCCGAAAAATGCTTTTCATGTTGCATCCTCCATATACATTTTTATTTTGAGTATACCATTTTTTTTAAATTTTTGTCAAATATGTATTCTTTACTCTTTCATTTGATTTTTACCACAGCAAAAAAACTTTATGTTTCTACTGTATACGGCAATGGCAGGAGCAAAAGCTCCTGCCATTTGAAATTCCTTTAAACGTTCCTTAGAAATTTCTATCCTGATTCCGCTGCTGGTTCTGATTCTGCTGATTCTGACGCTGCTGGTTCTGATTCTGCTGATTGTTCTGGTTCTGCTGATTCTGACGCTGCTGATTCTGATTCTGCTGATTGTTCTGGTTCTGCTGATTGTTCTGGTTCTGCTGATTCTGATTGTTCATGATTCTTCTTACCGAATGTTCGGCTGCCTTTCAAAAATTTTTGTTAAGTGCCGTTTGGGCCCTGTCAGCACATTAAAAATGCGCTGCTTTATTAGTTTGCACAAAAGATGCGCGGGTATGCAGAGAAAATACCAGAGAACGCTGTAAATTAATGAAATTTGTCCAAACAAATTAAATCGCAAATTAGAATAATCCCATACTGCGAGTCCAAGTCCTTTATTCAGGATCAGACCGGAAAGGAATTCTACGCAGGTAACACAGCAGGTAGACAAAAGCGCTTTCATCGGCAGTTTCATTTTTTTCATAAAGCATTCAAATGTATACATACATATAAAGCAAACTCCGCCGACAATCCCCATAGACCAATGGGTCCGGCCTCTCCATAAAATTTCAATAAAGCGATATCCGATCGAACCGATAAAATAAACAAATGTAAATTCTTTCATTTTCACCATTTTCATCCCCGCTTTCATAGAAATTATTACACAGAAAGCAGAATTTATACAGCTATATAAAATTATTAAGAAAGAATTATTGACTTTTTGAAATAGCAAATGGTATAATTAAATTTAATGTAATTATACTGGTAGAAATATAAATACATTTTAAAATCAGACTTGTTGAATCCTCCGCACACAATACCGCTTCAAGGCACAAACAGTCTGAGCTTTACTTGAATGCGAGGTAGCTATGATGAACGAAAAATTAAAAGTCGGCGTAATCGGAGCCACAGGCATGGTTGGACAGCGGTTTCTTACACTTTTAGAGAACCATCCTTTTTTTGAAGTATCCGTTTTGGCAGCCAGCGCCGTTTCAGCAGGCAAAAGCTATACGGAAGCCGTCGGTTCCAGATGGAAGCTCACAACACCCCTGCCGGAAAAATACAAAACTATGCCCGTATATGACGCCGTAGCTGATCTTG
>CATYXQ010000042.1 GCA_958414825.1 uncultured Eubacteriales bacterium
ACCGGCTGCTGAGCGAGACGACAGGCGGAGAAACCACCGCGTATACCTATGACGCGAATGAGAATAATGAGAATCAAGATGGGAACATATTTTGAGAAGAACAGCTTCAACGGACCAAGTGCCTCGATGATTGACAAAATCCATAATAAATATGCCTTTCCACTTTGTTTTTCGTATTGCCGCTTGCTTTGATTCTACCTTTATTAGGTGAGTGGCTCTAAATTTTGTGTAATGGATAAAATTGGCGGAAAGGGATGAAAAAAATTCCGTTTGACTTGAATGTCAAACGGAATTTGAACGCATCTCAGCGTTGGAGATCGGATGTTGTGGACGAATTTGTTCGTTTCAAAAGAAGAAAAACAACTTTTTTACAGAAGAGGTTTGTTTACTGCACAGAAAGCGTCATATTTGCCGATGCACGCTTTTATATTCATTGTAAAATTTGAAATACGGACAGCCCTTGGTTCCGCGCGTTACGAACGAAGCCAATTCATCCTGATCGAGGTTCTGTGTGCAGAGATAAGCGTCATATTGCTCATCGTAGTCATAGTATACACAGTCCTCGCAGTTTGCGATCGGTTTGCGGTATACCATACATATCACCCCCTATCAGTATAACACAACAAACAGCCGCTGTAAAGACAGCGGCTGTTTGTTGTAAAAAATAAATTTTTCAGGCGGCAGGATTTACACCCAGAAAGATTGCGATGGCAAAAATTGCGATCACAATTACCGCATAAATCAACATCGGAATGACATTGAGTTTGATTAGCTTCCCCTCACGACCGGTAGTACCGATGGTGGCGCAGGCCGCAACTGCATGGTTGATGCAGGTGATACTGCCGATAGCACCGCCGATAATCTGCATTGCTACGGCAAAAACTGTAGGAAGATTCAATGCGGCTGCGGTGTCATACTGCAATTGCGTGAAGAGTGTATCGGAAACTGAACTGGATCCGGAAATAAAGCAACCGAGAATTCCGATAAAGGGCGAAAGGCAGACAAAAGCGTGACTCCCGACTTCCGCCAAGGCGTCGGCCATGATAATCATCATGCTGTCCATACCGCTTGAATTTACATTGGAGTAGCGCATGACCTGTACCAGTGATATGCCGAAGATAATTGCAATTGCCGCGCTACCAACCTGTTTGAACGTATCTTTCCAAGCGGTTTTGATTTGTTTGAAATCCATTTTATGAATAAAGTGAGTCAGAATCGCGGCTAAAATAAAGAAGATTCCGGGCAGATAGGCCCATTTGAGCGTATAATTCAAACCTTCGACGCCGAGGATTTCCTTGAAATTCAGTGTAAAAGCATCCGATTGAAGAAGGGATTTGAGACCGATTTGAGGGATACGGGTCAGAACCAGTATGATTGCAATCAACAGATAGGGAACCCATGCGAGCAGCAGGGACATGTTTGACGGCTTGGCCGGTGCGACTTTTGCAGTGGCAAGCCATTCTTTATCAAAGTTTTCGGGTGCGCCGAAATCCCATGTGCGTTTGGGACAGAGAAATCCGCGTTTCGCTGCAAGAACCGTAAGTGCAATGCTGATCATTGCACTGAGCAGCGAGGTAAATTCATAGCCGATGAACACGGCAACCAAGAGATAGGGGACGGTAAAGGACAGTCCCGCAAACAGGGCAAACGGAATCACCTCAAATGCAGGTTTGAATGAACGTTCCGGTCCGAAAAATTTGGTCATAACCGCGATACCGAGCAGCGGGATAAAGGTACCGACGATCGCGTGCGGAATGGCCGTCCACAGGGAAACGGATTCAGCATACGCTTCAAAGGAAGCGCCGGTTGCTATGACTGAGTCTTCAACAATATCCAATGAAATTTGGACTGGTGTGCCTACCGCGCCGAACGATACGGCAACGCTGTTATAAATCAGCGAAACGGAAGCGGCTGCGAGAGGCGGGAAACCGAGGCTGACCATAAGCGGACCTGCCAGTGCAGCCGGCGTGCCGAATCCGGCCGCCCCTTCGATGAAAGAACCGAATGCAAAACCGATAATAATCGCTTGAATACGTTTATCCGGGTTGATATTCATAAATCCGCGGTTGATGGCGGACATAGCGCCGGAGGATTTCAGCGTATTCATAACCAGTATTGCGCCGAAAATAATAATCAGCACATCCAGAGAACTGAGCAGACCATAAAGCGAATATGCTGCAATATTCCGAAAATCCATTTTCCAAATGAAAAAAGCCAGAATGCAGGCCAAAAGCCAGGAAATCGGCAGACAGCGTTTAGCAGGCCAGTTGAACGCCAGCATCAGAACAAGCGTTGCCAAGATCGGCAAACAAGCGATTAAAGCGTAAATCATAGAGCAAACCTCGGTAGTGTGAATCTGAAAATATGCACGACTTATTAATCATACCTGAAAACGAAAAGAACGTCAATTGCCGAAATGCAAAGAAAAAATAAGAAAATTCGGCAAATTTTATACAGAATTGTTCAAAATAAATAAAAGAAAAATGCAAGTTGAGATTTTGATACTTGCAAAAAAAGGTTGTGCGTGCGATTTGTGCGTTTGGTTCGCATTCGGATTGCGGCGGTCTGTGTCCGTCCGAATTCAATTGACAGGCTGATGTTTCTATGCTATACTTAAAAACATTCCCGTGGGCGGAAAACCGGAGGATGGATATGCTTGAGATTTTATATTCTGATGCTGAAATTGCCGCAATTGTCAAACCTGCTGGGATGCTTTCCGAGGAGGGATCCGGTATAGGTGTGCCGTCCGAACTGCGCACCGCACTGCAGACAGACGTTATTTATCCTGTACACCGTCTGGATCGGGAAACCGGAGGCGTAATGGTCTATGCGCGTACAAAATCTGCGGCGGCGTTCCTTTCGCAGGCGATTTCGCAGGGACAGTTGGAAAAAACCTATTTTGCTTTGGTGCATGGGCGTCCGGAGCCGGAAACGGGTATTTTTGAAGACTTTTTGTTTCGGGATATGCGGAAAAACAAATCTTATGTGGTAAAACGGCAGCGCAGCGGCGTGCGGCGCGCGTCGCTTTCCTATCAGGTACTTTCTGAAAAAGACGGAATTTCACTTGTGCAAATTCGTTTACATACGGGACGAACGCATCAGATCCGAGTGCAGTTTGCTTCCCGCCGTATGCCGCTTGTGGGAGACGGGCGATACGGCGCGGCTGATGGAATTTCTCAGCTTGGGCTATTTGCCTGCCGACTTTCTTTGGTTCATCCTGTAAGCGGTGCGCGCATGACATTTTTTGCCTGCCCCCAGGGGGAACTATGGGATGGATTTAATTTGACAAATGCAGGAGATTGATATAAATCATCTCGTAAGATTTGCGAAAATCGTTTTGCGGCTCGTTCCTATTTAAGGAAGAGAAAAATATGGGACGGCGGCTAAAGTCGGTTATGATCGCGATTTGCCGAAAAATTTTTATTTTGTTCATCAAGCGTTCACATCTGGGCTGTAAAATATAAACTGTAATCTTATTTATTTACATACGGAGGCAAAACATGGCTGATACTGAAATATCGGAAACGGAACAAAATGCGAATCCAACCGATAAAAAGACGCGAAAATCGGAGAAAAAGACGCGAAAAAAACGGAAAAAGAGCCGCAAAATCTGGATTTTGCTGGTCATTTTGATCCTGATTGCCGCTGTTGTCTGGATCGTGCCGTCCGCGCTTTTGAAAAAAGCGGGTATTGGTACTTCGATTTATGTCGGAGACGTTTATACGGTCGGTAAGCGGGATATTCAGGATACGGTCAGCGCAACGGGACTGGTCAAAAGCGCCGATGATACGACAGCCAAAGTGTACTCCACACTGTCCTATAAAGTTGCCGATGTGAACGTGGAACTCGGTGATACGGTTGAGGCCGGCGATGTGCTTTGCGTATATGAAACGGAGATGCTGGACAGACAGATTCGCGAATTGGAACTTTCCATGACCGCCTCCGAGCGCACTGCGGCGCTCAATCTTGCCTCGGCAAAACTGAACTATGAGACGATGTTGGCGCAGATGCAAAGCGGAATACAGAGCAGCGTGGTTAATGCGCAGACCAACTATGAAAATGCGGTTGCCAGTTTTGATAATGCGCGGAAAGATTATGATGAGTATGCGGAAAAATTAGACAGCGGGGCCGTAATTGAACTCAACGGTGCAAAACGCGCGGTGGAAGATGCACAAAAAGAATATGACGATCTGAAATCGGAAATTGATAATAAGACGCATGCGCAGATCAAGAGCGCACAGAAAGCGCTGGACAGTGCGAAAGAAACATATGAAGATTATAAAGAATGGGTGAGGGACGACGAAACGACCGAATTGCACACGGCTGCCACGGGTTTGGAGAACGCATACCATGCCTATATGGTAGCCAGAGAGCGGACCGAAAGGGCGGAGGCTGCGCTGAAAAATCAGCATACCCGCCTGGCAGAACTTGAAGCGGAGCTTGCACAGAAAGAGGAGGAGCTTGCCGAGGCGAGTGCGGCGCCGGATCCGGACGAGGCGAAAATTGCCGAATTAAAGCAGCGTATCGGCGAACTCGGACAAATGATTTCCAAACAACAGGAGAATATTGTCGAGGCGGAAAAGACGGTGGCTTCGCTGACGGAGAGCGAAGATTCTTTTGCGGATCTTTACGATCAGGCAGACGAGGCTTATGGTGTTGCCTGCCGCGCGGCGGACGCGACGCTGAAAGGGTATTTGACGCAGTATGAAAACGCGGAGGATAATTATAACAATGTGCTGGATACGCTAAGCGATACGCTGGATTCTTATGAAACGGCGCTGCAAAACGCCAGGGATAACTATGAAAGCGCGCAGGAAAGCGCGGATAAGAAGCTTGAGGGATATGAGACCGCTTTGAACAGCGCAAAACGCGCGCTCGATAATGCGGCAATGAATCTGGAAAGCGCAAAAATAGCGGCCGATCAGCAATTGGAATCCTACCGGATTTCCTATGAGAACGCAAAAAACGGCGCAGATACGACGCTCTCTGATTATAAGCTTGCCAATCTTTATGAAGATTTGGGCAAAACGACTGTAACTGCGCCGATCTCGGGCACGGTTACTGCTGTTTACGCGACGGCGGGTGAGAGCATTACGGGCGTGATGTTTGTGATTGAGGATACGAACAATTTGGTCGTTACTTCTACTGTAAAAGCCTACGACCTTGATCGCGTGCATGAGGGTATGAAAGTGATAATCAAATCCGACGCCTCCGGAGATGCGGAGTATACCGGCGTGATCGAATCGCTTGCGCCGACTGCGAAAAAAGATGCGTCCGGATCGGTTGTTTCTACGAATGACGCCGAATTTGAAACCATTGTGCGTGTAACTGATTCTGAAAATTTGCTGCGTATCGGCGTCAGCGCGCGGCTTGCCTATGTTGCAGCGGAGATGTCCGACACGCTCGCGGTTCCGGAAAGCGCGATCCTTTCCGATGCGGACGGCAGTTTTGTTTTAACGGTCACAGAAAATGAAGAGGGGGCTGTGATGCTTGCGCGCACACCCGTGACTTGCGGCGTGAGCGACGGCATTTATGTGGCGGTGACCGGCCTTGACGATGGGGCGCGGATCGCGGATAACGCTGAAAATTATGCGGCGCTTGCCGGTATTCCGCTTTCCTATACCGAAGTCGATCCGTTTGCTTCCAGCGCCGGTATGTATGCCTTTATGGGCATGATGCCGTAAACGGGGGCGTGAAAATGGCGGATACGATTATTGAAATGCAGGGGATTCACAAGAGTTTCTATGTGGGAGAACCGAATGCGCTTGAGATCCTGCACGGAATTGATTTGGCGGTTCAGCGCGGTGAATTTGTTTCGATTGTCGGCGCTTCGGGCAGCGGAAAATCCACGCTGATGAATATCATTGGTGTTCTGGACCGCGCCACTTCGGGAAGTTATACGCTGGACGGCGAAGTGATTGAGGAGGCGGATGACAACGAGCTTTCCGCAATCCGAAATCGGAAGATCGGATTTGTATTCCAGACATTTAATTTGATTCCGAGAACCAACGCGCTTTTGAATGTGGAACTTCCGATGATGTATGCCGGTCTTTCAAAGCGTGCACGCAGCGAACGGGCGCGTATGCTGCTGGATATGGTGGAAATGGGCGACCGTGCCAAGCATCTGCCAAATGAACTGTCAGGCGGACAAAAGCAGCGTGTCGCGATTGCGCGCGCCATGGCGAACGACCCGGCTATCATTCTGGCCGATGAGCCTACCGGCGCGCTGGACTCCAAAACCGGGCGATTGGTTATGGATATTTTTCATCGTCTGCATAAGGATCAGGGTAAAACGATTGTTCTGATTACGCATAATAATGAACTTGCAGAGGAGACCGACCGTGTGTATACGATGCGGGATGGTCTGCTCAGCGGCGGGGAGGCGCGCCTGTGAATTTTATGGAGAATGTGCGCCTTGCCTGGGAGGGAATCCGTGCCGGAAAAATGCGCGCCTTTCTGACGATGCTCGGTATCATTATCGGTATTGCTTCCGTCATCGGTATTTTGACGGTGGGCGACGGTCTTACCGGCAACATCAACAACCAGATGAGCTCGCTCGGGGCTACCAATATATATTTTATGCTGCAATCAAAAGCCACCGAGGACGAAGGCGGTATGCGTGCTTATGAAGACGGCGACCTGATTTCGGATGAGATGATCGGCGAGCTGCGTGCGCGTTATCAGAATTCAATTGACTACATCAGTTTGTCGGAATCAGTGGCAAACGGCACGGCTAAGGACGGCAAACTGTACGCCAATGTGTCGGTTACCGGTGTGAATGAAGAATACGCGCCGGCAAACGACCTCACAATTTTGCGCGGACGGGGAATTACGCAGGACGATGTTGACGGCAACAAGATGAATGCGGTGGTATCCGACAAGCTGGTAAACAACATGTTCGGCGGAGATACGCAGACTGCGCTCGGTCAGGAATTGATTGTCTATACTTCTTCTGAAATTTACACGTTCCGCATTGTCGGCGTGTATCAGTATGAGCAGAATGTTATGAATTTTTCATTCAGCGCGGAAAAGGATATTCAAACGCCGGTATATATTCCGCTGTCCACGGCGAAAAAACTTTCCGGCGCGGCGGATGGATATTCTACGATTGTTGTGTCGGCCAATCCGTCTGTGAACAGCATGAACTTTGCGGCGGTAGCGGAAAATTTCCTGAATAAGTATTATAAAAACAATCCTAATTTTCAAATTTCATCCATGAGTATGGAGAGTATGCTTTCCACAGTTGATACAATGATGGGAACGCTCAATATTGCCATTGCGGTCATTGCCGGCATTTCGCTTTTGGTCGGCGGTATCGGCGTTATGAATATCATGCTGGTATCGGTGACGGAGCGCACGCGGGAAATCGGAACGCGCAAAGCCATCGGCGCGACAAACGGTGACATTCGTATGCAGTTTGTTGTGGAGAGCGTGATTATTTGCGTAATCGGCGGCATTTTCGGGATTTTGCTCGGTGCGTTGCTCGGTTACTTCGGTTCCTCGCTGCTCGGCGTGGCTGCAATGCCGAGTTTGTCTTATGTGGCGCTTGCCGTTGGCTTTAGTATGGCGATCGGTATCTTTTTCGGATATTATCCGGCCAATAAGGCGGCAAAGCTGGATCCGATTGAAGCGCTGCGGTATGAATAAAAAGACTTAGATGCAAAAAACATCCCCGAAAAGCAGAAAGAATGCTTTGCAGGGATGTTTTTTTATTTCAGCCTATATATTCAACTGTTTCAAAGCCGAGCGCTTTCTCTGCCAAATCGGCGGTTTGCGCCGTCAGAATCAGTTTTGTGCCGCCGGTGCATTTTTTCGTAGTTGCCTGGTAGGCTTGAAGCTTTCCTGAAAATGTGCCGCCTGTGATCTTCAGGCTGGCTTTTCCGCTGTATTGGGGCGTGTAGCCGGTTGTATTTGTGCCGATGTTGCCGACAAGATACACATCGCCTGCAAAGGTGCCGCCGTTGATTTCCATGTAGACTTCGCCAAGAAGATCATTCATGCCTGTTCCGGTATTCGGAGATGTTCCGACGTGTTTAAATTCGCCGCCGTTTATAATTATGGAAAGCTTTGCCCCCTGTTCGATGCTGCCGACGGCGTAGGCACGGTTTGCTCTGCGGTTGCCGCCGCGCACAATAGCCCATATTCCGCTGTCGATGGTCAGTATACAGTCTGTGTGACAGGAAACTTTTGCTTGGTCGGTTGCGGCGACAATAGGCACGTGTCCCGCATTGATGGTCAGAGGAACGGTGACTGAATCATCGAATGTACAGTTCAATCCCTCTCCGAATGTGACGCTGTTAAATCCGCAGTAGATAGACTGGCTGTTTGCCGTTGCCTGAATGGTGAGATTTGTGAACGTAACGTCACTGTTGATTGAAAGTCCGCCGCCGATTAAGAGCTTTGCGCCGGCTGTTTCTGCATAGTCGGCGCCGCCGTATACGCTGGTAACGGTAATCGGTTGGTTGGCGGGCGGCAGTTTTGTTTCGCCGAGTGTTACGTTGCCGCAGACAACAACAGTACCGCCGCTTTCGCGCAGCATACCGAACGCATACTGCAAACGGTTGACTGCTTTATTTGGGGTAGAACCGTCGTTTTCTGCACTGCCACTGTCGCTGACAAATACCACCTTGTTTTCGGCCTGCGGAATTTCCGGCAAATTAAGTTCGCCATCGAATACCGAATTGTAAAACCAGTTGGCAAGACCAGCGTATGTATCATCTTTGGGGTGGATTTTATCACCGTTTGGAAGACAGGCCATATAATAGTCATGCAAAGCTTCTCCTGTTTCGAGAACCGGCAGATTCAGTTCTTCGCCCACCGTGCGGATCAGTTTGGGGATGTTCCATGCGGTGTTTTGATAAGCCCATTCTATATTGACGGCAGGAATCATAGTGGAGAGGTAAATCTCGGGCTTGGAATCCAGCGTGGCAAAATCAGCGATCAGCGCTTTGTAGTCGCGGATCCACTGCTTGGCGCTTTCTTCATCCGTGACGCTTCGGCAGTCGTTGGTGCCGAGCATGATGATGACAATGTCCGGATTTGCGCCGATGGCGGTTTGATAGGCCGCTGTATTCGGATAATACAGTTCGCTGCCTGAGGTTTTCGCTTTTTGATTATAGGGAATATCCGGAGACATGACATAGGCGCTGGCTTTTCCGCAGTTGATGACCTCATAAGCGGCGCCGAGCAGTTTTTGCAGACGCGCGGGATAACTGTTGTTTGCCGGATCTTTGGCGCCCGTACCCTGCGTAATGCTGTCGCCCACGCAGACAACTTTTATCGTTTTTTGAATATCTGGTGCAATTTTACCTGACGCAATAGAACTTAGCATAGGCAGAACCTGTAAAACATTCGGAACTCTATTGTCGTTTATCATGCTGCGCAGCGCTATCAGTGCATCGGCAATTGTAATACGGCCGTCGCCGTTTTGATCCGACGGCGGAGGCGCATCGTTTGTTGCCGCTGCGGCTGCAAATGAAAAGAGAAGCGCCAGTAAGATTGTAATCGTCAAAAATAGAAAGATTTTTTTCATGAAATTCTCCTTCATTGATAAGAATAATGTCGCATGATTGAAACGCTTTCATTTGTAAGTTTATTTTTAGTATACAATATTTTGAAAGAATAAAAATGTATAATTCGGTGTTTTTGTAGTTTTGAGTAGAAAATATTTTGGATTTTCTTATACTTTGATTTTGAGAAAAAAAGACGGACAGTTTTTGCTGTCCGTCTGAAATATGAAGCTTAGTCCAATTCCTTTTTGCCTGTATACAGTTCGTAATAGCGTCCCCGCAGCGCCAGAAGATCGTCATGCGTACCCCGCTCGATGATCTCGCCGTTTTCCAGCACCATGATGGCGCTTGCATTCCGCACGGTTGAGAGCCGGTGCGCGATGACAAAGGTCGTGCGGTTCTGCATCAGGCGATCCATACCGCGTTCAATATGCCGTTCGGTTCGGGTGTCCACGGAGCTTGTCGCCTCGTCCAGCACCAAAATCGGCGCTTTGGAAATGGCAGCGCGCGCAATATTCAAAAGCTGCCGCTGTCCCTGTGAGAGGTTTGCGCCGTCGCCGGTAATCATGGTGTCGTACCCGTTTTCCAAACGCATGATAAAGCTATGGGCGCTTGCCGTTTTGGCGGCTTGAATCACTTCCTCGTCGGTTGCATCCAGCCGTCCATAGCGAATATTTTCCATGATGGTTCCGGTAAACAAATGCGTATCTTGTAAGACCATTGCGATATTTTTACGAAGTATATCGCGTTTGATGTTTCGGATGTTTACATCGTCGATTGTAATTTCACCGGCTTCAATGTCGTAAAACCGATTCAGCAGATTGGTAATGGTCGTTTTGCCTGCGCCGGTTGATCCGACAAAGGCGATCTTCTGCCCCGGTTTTGCGTAGAGCGAGATATGTTTCAGAATGGTTTTGTCCGGTACATAGCCGAAAGTAACGTCGTTTAGTTTGACATATCCCCGCATATTCGGCACATCGTTTGCGTCTGGCGCATCCGGTTCTTCCTCAGCGCGATCCAATATGTTGAACACACGCTCAGCGCCGGCCAGCGCGGAGAAGACCGTGCTCATCTGCATGGAAATTTCGTTGATCGGGCGGGCAAATTGACGGGCATAGTTGACAAAAATCGTGAGACCGCCGATATCAAAGCCGCGTGTCAGGCAAAGAATCCCGCCGATTCCCGCTGTCAGCGCATAGCTGATTTGCCCGGCGTTGCCCATAATCGGCCCCATGATACCGCCGTAGAACTGCGCGGAAATCTGTTTTTCCCGAAGATCGTCGTTGAGCAGTGCAAATTCCTCAGTGCAGGTTTGCTCATGGTTAAAGACTTTAATGACTTTTTGTCCGGAAACGCTTTCTTCAATATAGCCGTTTACCGCGCCGAGCGCAGCTTGCTGTGAGGAATAATATTTACGGGAGCGTTTGGCGATTGCGCCGCCGCCGAAAATAAACACCGGGATAAAGGCTACGGTAATCAGCGTTAGCCAGATGTTGGTGTAGCACATGATCGCAAAGGTGCTGAGAAGCGTGATGGCGCCTGAAATCAGGCTGGTCAGCGTACTGTCGAACATAGTGGCCACATTATCGACGTCGTTTGTAAAGCGGCTCATGATTTCGCCGTGACTTTCATTGTCAAAAAATCTGACGGGCAGTTTTTGAATCTTGGCGAACAGGTCGTTGCGCAGTTTTTCCATTGCGTTTTGGGAAACCCGCAGCATCAGCTTTGCCTGCAGATACTGGAACAGCACTTGCACAAAGTAAATACCGAGCAGCAGAAAGACCGTTTTGAGAATATACGCCGCCCGGTCTGATACGGTCATGCTGCCGTCAACCAGCGTATTGACGATGGGGCGGAGCAGATAGGAGGCTGCCGTGCCCGCGAGTGTGGATACAATCAGAAAAACAAATGCGATGAACAGAAAATATTTGTAGGAACCAATGTAGGAAAGCAGCCGCCGAATTACTTTTTTGGCGTCGCCCCTGGGCTTGGATGCGGAGATTCGGCCATGGGCTCCGGGACCGCCCGGCCCCGGACCGTGCATAGCGCCGCTTTTAATAGCCGATGTATAGGAATTATACTGTTTTTGCAGATTTTCCAAGGTTCGCTTAGCCATTTTCTTCTACCCCCTTGTTTTCGCTCTGCAGTGTGTAAATTTCACGGTATTCCTCGCAGCTTTGCAGAAGTTCGTCGTGACGGCCAAGGCCGGCGATGCGCCCGTCCTCCAGCACAAGAATTCTGTCTGCGTCCTGAACCGAGGAAATACGCTGTGCAATGATAATTTTTGTGGAGTCTTTCAGACCGGTTTTAAACGCCTCTCGGATTTTGGCTTCGGTCGCCGTGTCCACAGCGCTGGTCGAATCGTCCAATATCAGAATTTTCGGCTTTTTCAGGAGTGCGCGCGCAATGCACAGACGCTGCTTTTGTCCGCCGGAGACATTGGCTCCGCCGCGCTCGATTTCATGTGCATAGCCGCCGCTGAAGCTTTGAACAAAGCCGTCTGCCTGCGAGGCCTGCGCCGCTTCCCGGAGTTCGGCTTCGGAGGCGTTTTCATTTCCCCAGCGAAGATTTTCTTCAACGGTTCCGGCAAAAAGCAGATTTTTTTGAAGTACCATGCCGATACCATCCCGCAGCGTATGCATGTCATAGTCTTTTACATTGACGCCGTCGATCAGAATCTCGCCCTCGTCCGCGTCGTACAGGCGGGGAATCAGGGATACAAGCGTGGTCTTTCCGCTGCCGGTGCCGCCGATAATGCCGAGCGTCTCGCCGGAATGAATTGTAAAGCTGATATTGCTCAGAACTTCGTCCGGGCTGTTTTTATAATAGCGAAAGCCGACATTCTTGAACTCAACCTCACCCTTTTCAATTTTTTTATCCTTGTGTGCGGCGGCAGTATCGTCGAGATCGATTTTTTCCTCAAGCACCTCGGTGATTCGCCGCGAGGACGCCAGTGCGCGCGAACTGATCATAAAGAGCATGGTAATCATCATCAGAGACATCAGAATCTGCATGATATAGGTGAGCAGCGCGGAAAAATCCTGTATGCCAAGGCTCCCGCCGATGACCATATTGCCGCCGAAGTAAATCACGGCGAGAGAGGTCAGGTTCATGACCAGCATCATAATCGGCTGGGTAAAGATCATCACGTTCATGGCGCGAAGACCTGCTTCTTTCAGATTGTTGTTGGCCTTGTGGAATTTCTGATTTTCAAAATCTTCGCGGACAAAGGATTTTACCACGCGCATGTTGGTCAGGTTTTCGCCGACCGTATTGTTCAGCGCGTCAATTTTTGTCTGCATAACGCCGAAGCGCGGAAAACCCACTTTGACAATAAAGAAGAGCAGAACGGCAAGCACCGGGATAGCCGCCGCCAGTACCAGAGCAAGCTTCGGGCTGAGCGAGATGCACATGATCAGCGCGCCGATCAGCATACCGGGGGCGCGCAGGAACATTCTCAGAAGCATATTGACAAAGTTTTGAAGCTGTGTCACATCGTTGGTCAGACGTGTTATCAGGGAGCCGGTCTGGAATTTGTCTATGTTGGCAAAGGAAAAGTCCTGAACCCGCTTGTATACGTCAAGGCGCAGATCGCTTGCAAAATTGACGGCGGCTTTTGCGCCGAAATAAGCGCCGCCGATCCCGCCGGCCATCATTAGCAGCGCGGTGACCACCATCAGCAGCGCAATGCCGGTTACGTATAAGACGGATCCGTCCGCTTGCGCGCTCAGGTGTTTTTCAGCATGACCGACAATTATGGAGTATAGTTTCGGCATTGCAACCTCACCGATGACTTCTACGATCATGCACAGTGGACCGAGAATAAAGTATTTTGTGTATGGTTTTACATATTTCATCCATTTTTTCAAATGCAATCACCCTTTCCGTTTTTGTTTTTTGCCGTTTCGCAGGCAGCGCGGATGTTTTCCTGCATTCGGTCAAGATAGGCGTTGAGCGTCAGCAGTTCTGCCTGAGAGAAGTTTTTCATCATTGCGGTGTCGGCCGCGTCGAACGCCTCATGGGCTTTCTCTACAATATCCGTGCCTTTTTCAGTCAGCAAAATGCTGTTGAAGCGTGTATCCGCAGGGTTCACCTCGCGGCATACATATCCGTCCGTTTCCAGCTTTTTGAGCATAACGGCAACCGCGGCAGTGCTGATTTCGAGTATTTCTGCAATTTCTGTTTGAGAGCAGGGCGCTTCTTTTTCCGCAATCAGCAGGAGCATACGGTGCGCGGCCCTGCCAAGCCCTGTCGTTTTGCGTATGCTGTCAAAAGTATGATGATGCAGTCTGACAGTAGTCGTTAATTTGTGTATTGTATTGCGCACGGTGGGTTCGCCCCTTGAATTGTACGGCATCTTTCACGTCTCCTTCACGAATCATTCACATTAGTTAACACATTAACTATTAACATGTTGATTATTATAACATGTTTTAAATTCTTGTCAATACATTTTTGAAAAATATTGCTTTGCCGACAAAATTATGTTACTATAAACAATTAGGAAGAACTGCTTGACAGTCTTTTTTATGGAAAATTTCGGCAGGCTGCGGTGCTGCCGGAACAGAACGGAAAGGCTTTGCGCATAGAGGATATTCTTTTGCGCATCGGCTGAATTTGTATGTCTGAATGTTGTATGCTTTGTCCCCGGCAGTGCGGAGCCGACCGGAAACACGGGCAGAGCGGATTTTGCGGCGCGGGCGCTGAGCTTTATGTTGCGCGCGCGGCGCTGCATATGTGGGAGGAACCGCCGGTATCGGGGACGCGCGGCAGCGGTACGGTGTTTTTTTCAAATTGTCCGCTGAAATGTGTATACTGCCAAAATCGTGAAATATCGGTCGGCGGCAGCGGACTTGAGATTTCAGAGGAACGTCTGGTTGAGATCTTTTTTGAACTTCGGGCGAAAGGCGCCCATAATATCAATCTCGTTTCGCCGACGCAGTATGCTTTGCAGATTGCGAAAGCGATCCGAACAGCGCGCGTGCGGGGCTTTGATTTGCCCTTTGTCTGGAATACCGGCGGGTATGAACGCGCAGAGACCTTGCGTATGCTTGACGGATTGATCGATATTTATCTGACAGATTTTAAATATATGTCAGCCGGACTTGCCGGGCGGTATTCTGACGCGCCCGATTATCCGGCGGAGGCGGAGCGGGCGCTTTGCGAGATGCTGCGCCAGAGGCCGGAGTGCGTATATTCGGGTGATCTTTTACAGCGCGGCGTCATTGTACGTCATCTTGTGCTTCCCGGTTGCGCGGAGGATTCAAAAGCCGTTTTGAAGCGTGTATTTGCGCTTTGCGGCAATCGGGCGATTTTATCGATTATGCGGCAGTATACGCCGCCGTCTGTGTGCGCTGCGCCAGAGCTTTTGCGCAGACTGACTGACGCGGAATATGAGGAAGTCGTAGATTTTGCGCTTGCGCTCGGGATTGAAAATGCGTTTATCCAGGACAGCGAATGCGTGGCGGAGAGCTTTATTCCGAAATTCGATTATACCGGCGTACTGCCGAAAGGAGAAAAAATAAATGATTCTACGGTTGGATGAGGTTGGGGCGCTGCTTCGCGGCAGTCTCGGCTATAGTAAAAAAGAGGGAAACTGCATTGCGTTTTCGCGCTTTACGGAATATCAAACCGCACTTTATGACCGCAATTCCGGATTTGGCATTCGCGCGCGTTGCAATGCAGGGGAATATTTTGATTTTTATTATGACGGCAGTTTGATTGCATTTGATTTTTTCCCGATGCATCAGTGTTCACGCGCTTTTATGAGTTTTGATCTGTACGCCGACGGGACTATGATATATGCGCATAAGACGATGATAAACGGAGAGGGATCCACGCACTTTGTTTATCGTTTTGCGGAAAAAAAGCGCCGGCGGATTCAGGTGTATCTGCCCTGTACCTGCGGCGTGGAGATCTGCAATTTTACGCTGGATGACGGCGCGTCCTTTGAACCTGTTCCGGTTTCGGGTAAAAAGATTCTGCTTTTGGGCGATTCGATTACGCAGGGATTTGATACCCGGTATACCTCGCTGTCCTATGCGGCGGCGGTGGTGAGACATTTTGAGGCTGACGGATTGAACCAGGCAATTGCGGGGCATTATTTTGAAGCGGACGTGATTGACGAAGCGCTTCCGTTTGAACCAGACGCAGTTACGGTCGCTTACGGCACCAACGACTGGGGACGTTATGGAAAAGACGAGCAAAAATACCGCCATGCGGCGGAAACATACATAAATAAACTTTGCCGCAGATATTCCGATGCGAAGATTTTCGGAATTATGCCGGTATGGCGGGCAGACCAAAACATCCGTCCCGAACGCATGACGTTTGATACGATTTATGATATACTCGGTACGCTTTACAGCGCACATCCGAATGTGACGGTTGTTGACGGCCGGACGCTTGTTCCGAATATCAGCGATTTTTATTCCGACGGCCTGCATCCGAATACGCTTGGGTTTGGCCTGTATACGCACAACCTGATTGCCGCAATGGAGCGCGCAGGATTTCGGGAGTAGGGGGATGTTTTATGTCGAAAGAGAAAGAAAAGGATGTTAAAACGAATGCCATGCGTATTCTGGACACGCTCGGCATTTCCTATGAGGTGCGGACGTACGAGGGCAGCGAGTTTATAGACGGCGTACATCTTGCGGATCAACTCGGCGCGCCGCGCGAGCGTACGTTTAAAACATTGGTCGCGGTTGGGAAGAGCGGCGGATATTTTGTCTTTGTCATTCCGGTGGCCGAGGAACTGGATATGAAAGCCGCAGCCAAAGCGGTTGGGGAAAAAGCGGTGGAACTCATTTCGGTGCGGGATTTGCAGAGACTTACCGGTTATGTGCGCGGAGGCTGCACGGCAATCGGTATGAAAAAGGATTATCCGACCGTCATTGACGAGACCTGTATATTGTTTGATACCATTATGGTTTCCGGCGGCCGTATCGGTTCGCAGATTTTGCTGTCGCCGGATGATTTTATTCGCGCGGCAAATGCGCAGTGCCTGCCGATTGTTTTTGAAAAATAGCGTTTGGACGCTGCCGCGTTTCCGGTATTTTGTCTGTATAGAAGAATATGCCGGAATTTCTGCTCATATTTTCAAAAAAATATTGACAAGCCGCCGGACGAATGATATAATATCAAGCGTTGCGGCGGATGTATGTACCTTTAGCTCAGTTGGATAGAGCAACTGCCTTCTAAGCAGTAGGTCGAGGGTTCGAATCCCCCAAGGTACGCCATTACCCTGCAATAGCGGGGGAAAATGGTGGTTGTAGCTCAGTTGGTTAGAGCGCCAGGTTGTGGCCCTGGAGGTCGTGGGTTCGAATCCCATCAGTCACCCCATCTTATAAAGAAATGCGCGGTTCCTGATAAGGGAACC
>CATYXQ010000043.1 GCA_958414825.1 uncultured Eubacteriales bacterium
GCAAAATCACGCACGCATGTCCGTGTTTGCGTGTAAAAAACGCATAGGTATACTCTAAATTAATGTCGTGCTCCGCCAAAATACTGAAAATACGTTCGAGGCTTCCCGGTGCATCGGGCACGATTACGGCCAGCACCGGCGTAACCGTGAAAACCCATCCCGCTTCGGTCAAAGCTTTTGCCGCTTTTTCAGGCTGATCGGCTATGATTCGGATAATGCCGTAATCCTTTGTATCGGCTATAGAAAGCGCTTCAAGGTCAATGCCACGCTCTGCCAGCAAATGAATAAACTGTGCAAGCTGCCCGGATCTGTTTTCTACAAAAACCGAAATTTGATTGACCGTCATGATAGTCTCCTTTCATCCATACAGTTTACGCTTATCAATAATACGCACCGCTTTGCCCTCACTGCGCGCAATGCTCTTCGGGGAAACCAAATGTACTGCCGCTTTGATACCAAGCATAGACTTCATCGCCTCAGCCAGTTCCTTTTCCTTGGAAGAAACGCCGGTCACCGTATCCGTAAACAGTTCGGGCGGCATCTCCACCTGCACGTCGAGCGTATCCGAGTTGTTCACACGATCAACGATGATCTGATAATTTGCGGACATTCCTTTATTCAAAAGCACGGTCTCAATCTGCGAGGGGAACACATTGACGCCGCGGATGATCAGCATGTCGTCCGAACGCCCCATCGGCTTCGACATACGAACATGCGTGCGCCCACAGGAGCAGGGCGTGTAATCCAGACGGCAAATATCGCGGGTGCGGTACCGAATCATCGGGAACGCCTCCTTGGTAATCGCGGTAAATACGAGTTCTCCGGTTGCGCCCGCTGGAAGCACTTCTCCGGTTTCCGGATTGATGATTTCTGCAATAAAATGATCCTCGCAGACATGCATACCGCCCTGAGCAGAGCATTCAAAAGACACACCGGGGCCGGAAAGCTCGGTCAAACCGTAAATATCATACGCACGGATCCTCAGCTTGTGCTCAATATCGCGGCGCATTTCCTCCGTCCAAGCCTCCGCACCGAAAATTCCCGCTTTCAGTTTGATCTGATCCCTCATGCCTTTTTCCAAAATACTTTCAGCAAGATACGCGGCATAAGAGGGCGTACAGCAAAGAATGGTAGAACCGAGATCCGTCATAAACTGAATTTGTCTGTCCGTATTGCCCGATGACATCGGAAGCGTCAGACAGCCAACCTTATGCGAGCCTCCGTTGAGTCCAGGACCGCCCGTAAACAGGCCGTACCCATAGCAGACCTGACAAACATCTTCCTTTGTACCGCCCGCCGCGCAAATTGCACGCGCGCAACAGTCCTCCCAAAGATCGATATCATGCTGCGTATAGAACGCGACAACGCGGCGCCCGGTCGTCCCCGAAGTAGACTGAATGCGCACGCACTCGGACAAAGGTTTGGCTAAAAGGCCGTACGGATACGCCTCGCGCAGATCTTCCTTGCACAAAAAAGGAAGCTTATGCAGATCTTCTATTCCGCAAATATCACCCGGCGCGATATGCTTTTCCTGCATCTTCTGCCGGTAATAGGGGACGTTCTCATAAACATGGCGAACCTGATTTACCAGACGTTCGCTTTGCAGCGCCCGAATCTGCTCGCGCGACATTGTTTCAATCTCTTTTTGATAATACTGTTCCAAGGGAGTCACCGCTTTCTTTAAAATTCCAAAACCTCTCCGATAGGCGGATATAAAATTCAACTATGATTATATAAAATTTTTTTATATTTGTCAACGCATTTTCCGGTTTGCATCCGAAATTCCAGGCGAACATTCAAATTTGCGTTCCCATGCCCTCTCCCCTACATATACTGTATTAAACAAAGCTAAACTTGGGGGTATCGTACATGATTATACATGTTGTGGAGCCAGGGGACACGGTTGTCGGAATTGCGCGTCGCTATGGTGTCTCACCTTCTCGAATCATCAGCGACAATGCAATATCCGGAGATCTTGTCGTGGGGCAGGCTCTGATTATTCTATTCCCGGAAACCGTCCACACCGTAGCGCCCGGAGATACGCTGTCATCCATCGCGCGTACATACGGAATCAGCATTTATGAACTGATACAGAACAACCCGTATCTTGCAGAAGATCCCACCATTCGTCCCGGAGACACGTTAGTCATTCGTTTTTCCGAACCAAAGCGGCGCTCAGTGCGTTTCAATGCGTATGCCTACCCGTTTATCAATCGCAGTGTTCTTTTGCGTGCCCTGCCATTTCTGACCTACCTGACCATCTTCGGTTACGGATTTACAACAGACGGAAGTTTAATTGAAATTGACGACGATCCGCTGATCGAACTGGCCTATCAGTTTGGCACGGCGCCGGTCATGCTTTTGTCCTCCATCACGGAAAGCGGGGGCTTCAGCAGTGCGCGCGCCAGTCTGCTCTTTAATGATCTTGAACTGCAAAATACGGTTTTGGACAATGTCGTCGCAGTCATGCTCGAAAAAGATTACGTCGGTCTTGATCTTGACTTTGAATATATACCGGCGGCAGATCGGAATGCGTTCACCGCTTTTGTACAAAACGCGGTGAACCGTCTCAGTCCCTACGGCTTTTTCGTCAATACCGATCTTGCGCCGAAAACCTCCGATACCCAAGCCGGACTTCTTTACGAAGCGCACGATTACGGCGCGCTCGGCGCCGCATCCGACACCGTATTTCTGATGACCTATGAATGGGGATACACATACGGTCCCCCGATGGCCGTTGCGCCGCTCAACCGCGTGCGTGAAGTGGTGGAATACGCCGTAACGGAAATTCCGACCGAAAAAATCTTTCTCGGCATTCCAAATTACGGATATGACTGGCCGCTCCCGTTTATTGAGGGCACCACGCGCGCGCAGTCGATCGGCAACCAAACTGCCATCGATATAGCGAGACGAAACGGCGCAGAAGTTCAGTTTGACCCGATCGCCATGTCTCCTTTTATCGAATATACAAACGCTGGCGTCAACCATATCGTCTGGTTTGAGGACGTTCGCAGCATTCTGGCCAAATTCGATTTAATGGATGAATTCAATCTCCGCGGCGCGGGATACTGGAACGCCATGCGACCGTTCGCACAAAATTTTGCGCTCATCAGCGCGCTGTACAACGTGGAAAAAGTCGTATAAAATAAAATAGACAGACATACGCCGTCAACGTCATTACGATAAAATATAGATTCTGTTGAAGACGGCGCATATGAACCCTATAAGCGTCTCGTAAGCCGCGCTTTCGTTAGAGCGCATATTCATGCGCATAGATTTCCGCCGCCGGGAAGCCTTGGCTTTCCGGCGCTTTATTTTACCGCCTGCTGTCCTAAACAGCAGGCGGTATTCATCAAAAAAGTCCCCTTTTCAGGGGACTTTTTCAATCAAATGAAACCGAGAATCCACACAATCTCTACTTTACAAAATGTCAATACTCGGTCGTACCGGTATAAGCAAGCTTTGCGTCTCCAGTCAATACAATTCCGTTCTCTGAATAATTGACAATCAGGTCGCCGCCGCGTACCTTTACGGTAATGTCGCGACCCTTGTCGCAGTATCCGTTTTCAACTGCGGCAACGACAGCCGCGCATGCGCCGCTTCCGCATGCCCAGGTTTCGCCGTTTCCGCGCTCCCATACACGCATTTTCAGCGTACTGCGATTGACCACGCGCACAAATTCAGTGTTGATTCGCTCAGGAAACACAGACGCATTTTCAAACTGCGATCCTACCGTCTCAATATCGACAGAATCCACGCGATCCGTAAAGACAACGCAGTGCGGATTTCCTACCGTCAGGCAGTTGACGCTGTATGTCCTGCCGCCGATCTCCACCGGATAATTAATCAGCCGCTCAGCCAAAATCGTTGTCGGCAACGCGGACGCGCGCAAATCGGGCTGTCCCATATCCACGCCGGCATACGTCACTTTACCGGCGTTTGTATACAGCGTCAGACGTTTAACGCCGTCTCCAGTCTCAATGGCAACCTCACGGCTTTGAACTAATTTGTTGTCATACAAATATTTGGCAACGCAGCGAATCGAGTTACCGCCGAGCCGCCCCTCTGAGCCGTCCCGATTGAACAAGCGCATTTTGGCGTCTGCAACGGTCGATTTTTCAATCAGGACGATTCCGAAGCCGCCGATTCCCTTGTGGCGGTTGCAAAGACGGATGCAAAGCGACTCGGGACACTCTATAGAATTGTCAAAATTTTCAATGTAGATATAATCGTCGCCTGTCGCGTTCATCTTTGCAAAATGCAGTATATGCCGCGATGTACGCATATGATTGATGTCTACAAGCTCCGTATTGTTCTCGCTGTAGCGGCTGGCGATAATGTCCGCAAGCGCGTTCGCCGTATCCAAAGACGTCAGGCAGGGGATGGAAAGCTGCAGTGCCCTGCGATGCAGCGCGATATAATCGTCCATGGTATCGTCGCGCATGGCGCCCGTATATACGATGTAGCTGATCTCGCCGCTCTCCAGAAGTTTAAACGCGCTGTCGTCTTCCCTGATGCCGTCGATTGCCTCAACATCAATGCCGAGCATGGCAATCGATTCGGCAGTATCCGGCGTCGCGTACAGACGGAATCCAAGATCATCCAGCTTTTTGGCCAGCGTCACAACCTCAAACAGATCATGCTTATCCACACTGACCAGCACACCGACATTTTTATGCTGAATGGAGGATTTGAGCATCATGCCGGCCGAAGTCAGGCCTTTGAACAGAGCTTCGGTCAGATCCTTGCCGATACCGAGTACTTCACCGGTCGATTTCATCTCAGGTCCAAGATAGGAATTGACGTCGGTAAGCTTTTCAAACGAAAATACAGGAACCTTAACCGCTACGTAAGGCGGCGTTTTATAGAGTCCCGTACCGTAACCAAGCTTAGCCAGCGGAGCGCCGAGCATCACGCGCGCGGCAATGTCTACCATCGGTACGCCAGTCACCTTGCTGATATAGGGAATGGTTCGGGACGCACGAGGATTAACCTCAATGACATAAAGCTCATTTTCATAAATCAGATACTGGATATTGACAAGTCCTTTTGTGCCGAGCGACAATGCGAGCGACGTTGAGGAGGAAACGACCTTTTCGAGCATGGCATCGTTGATACTGTAGGGCGGATACACCGCAATTGAATCGCCGCTGTGTACGCCTGCGCGCTCAATATGCTCCATGACGCCTGGAATCAGCACATCGGTTCCGTCGGAAATCACGTCCACTTCAAGCTCGCTGCCCATCATGTATTTGTCAACCAGAACCGGGTTCTCGATGCCGGTAGAAAGGATGCGGTTCATGTATTTTTCCACTTCAGCCGCATCGTGTACAATCTGCATATTCTGCCCGCCAATGACATAAGAAGGGCGCAGCAAAACCGGATAGCCAAGACTGTCCGCTGCGGCGAGCGCTTCTTCTAAGCTCTTAACGCCCATACCGCGCGGACGCTTGATATGATACCGCTCAAGCAATCCGTCAAACTTTTCACGGTCCTCCGCGAGGTCAATCCCCTCAGCCGAAGTGCCGAGAATCCGAATACCGGACTCATCGAGGAATTTAGTGAGCTTGATCGCCGTCTGACCGCCGAACGCAACCACAACGCCGATCGGATTTTCAACGCGGATAATGTCCATGACGTCTTCATCGGTCAGCGGCTCAAAATAAAGCCGATCCGCAGTATCGTAGTCGGTCGATACCGTTTCGGGATTGTTGTTGACGATCACCACGTCGTAGCCCATTTCCTTAAGCGTCCAGACGCAGTGCACCGAAGAATAGTCAAACTCAATGCCCTGTCCGATGCGAATCGGACCTGAACCGAGTACGAGAATCGTCTGCTTGCCGCTCCTCGGAAACGCGCGGGACTCGCACTCGTCATCAAAGGTCGAATAGAAATACGGCGTCTCAGCATCGAATTCCGCAGCGCAGGTATCGACCATTTTATACACGGCCGGACGATGCGTCGGTATAGCCGCGCCGCTGAGACGTGCGAGCGCCCGGTCGGTATATCCGTACCGCTTGCCGCAAAGGTACTGCTCATCCGTCATGCCGTCCGCAAGTTCCCTCTCAAAATCCGCCAGATTTTTAAGCCTTGCTAAGAACCAATTATCTATCCGGGTGATCTCATGGATTTTTTCAATCGAAATCCCCGCTTTCAGCGCCTCAAAAATCGTAAAGAGGCGACGGTCATCCGCATACCGAAGCCTGGTCTCAACATCCTGGTCGGTCAAAGGCTTGATATTCAACGTATCCGCTGAAATCTCTGCGCCGCGAATCGCCTTCATGAGCGCCATCTCAAACGAAGGCGCAATCGCCATAACCTCTCCGGTCGCTTTCATCTGCGTACCGAGTATGCGCGACGAACCCGCAAATTTATCAAACGGCCATTTCGGCAGCTTGACGACCACATAGTCAATCGCAGGTTCAAAGCAGGCGCAGGTCTTGCCGGTAATATCGTTTTTGATTTCATCAAGCGTATAGCCAAGCGCAATCTTCGTGGTAATCTTGGCAATCGGATAACCGGTCGCCTTGCTGGCGAGTGCTGAGGAACGGGATACGCGTGGATTGACCTCGATAACGGCATATTCAAAGCTGTCCGGATTCAGGGCAAACTGACAGTTGCATCCGCCGACAATGCCGAGCGCCGATATGATATTCAGCGACGCGGTTCTCAGCATCTGATATTCCTTTTCCGACAGTGTAAGCGCTGGCGCGACGACAATGCTGTCCCCCGTATGGATGCCAACCGGATCAAAGTTCTCCATGCTGCAAACGGCGATTACATTCCCCACGCTGTCCCGCATGGTTTCAAACTCGATCTCTTTCCACCCAAAGATATATTTTTCCACAAGGATCTGACGAATGGGTGAAGCGTCAAGACCGGTATGCGCAATCACTTTCAGTTCTTCGGGCGTATATGCAACGCCGCCCCCCGCGCCGCCAAGCGTAAACGCCGGACGTACAATGACCGGATAACCGATCTGCTCGGCAATATCGAGCGCAGTGCGGACATCATTTGCAATCTCGGAGGGAATGGTGGGTTCGCCGATCTGGCGCATCGTGTCCTTGAATAGCTGGCGGTCTTCCGCCTTGTCTATCGCCTCGGCATTTGTACCGATCAGACGGATACCGTGCGCCTGCAGAAATCCCTCTTTATCCAATTGCATGGCAATCGTGAGTCCGGTCTGCCCGCCCAGCCCGCAGAGCAGGCTGTCCGGTTTTTCTTTCAGCAAAATGCGCTTGATGGTTTTTACGGTCAGCGGCTCCAGATAAATTTCATCAGCCAACGCATTGTCGGTCATAATCGTCGCCGGATTGGAATTGACCAAAACAACATTGACGCCCGCTTCTTTCAGAACGCGGCAGGCCTGCGCGCCCGCATAGTCAAATTCGGCGGCTTGTCCGATTACGATCGGCCCTGATCCGATCACCATAACTTTTTTAATACTTTTATCGAGCGGCATCAGTTCTTACCTCCCATCAACGCGAGAAATTGATCGAACAAAAAACCGGTATCTTTCGGTCCTCCGCAGGCTTTCGGATAAAACTGCACGGAGAACGCGCGTTCCTCCGGATACTCGATACCCTCACAGGTACCGTCATTTACATTGACAAAACTGATCCGACCATCGGAAAAGCTTTCCGCTACAACCGCATAGCCGTGGTTTTGACTGGTAATATAAGTACGCGCACCGTCCACACGCCGTACCGGCTGATTTGCGCCCCGATGCCCGTATTTGAGCTTAACAGTCTTTGCGCCGTGGGCAAGCGCCAAAAGCTGATGTCCGAGACAAATTCCGAAAATCGGAACCTTGCCTGACAGCTTGCGAAGTTCGCCGATTTCATATGTATTCTCTGCCGGATCTCCGGGACCGTTGGAAAGCACAACTCCATCCGGCCTCAGCGCAAGTATTTCTTCCGCCGAAGTCCCCGCGCCGACTACCGTAACGCTGCATCCCCGCTTTTGCAATTCCTGCACGATACTATGCTTTGCGCCGTAATCAATCAACGTCACGCGATACCGTTCGTCCCCGTCAGCATAAAAAATTTCGGGAGCGTGAACCGTCACAGCCCCAACGGCGTCCGAAACACGATAATTCCGCACGAACGCAATGTCTTCGGGAACAGATTTTACTATCGCCGCGTTCATCACGCCTTTTTCCCGAATCATGCGGGTGAGGCGCCGCGTATCCACGCCGCAAATGCCCGGAATGCCCCGCTCACGCAGAAATGTGTCCAGATCATACTTCGACCGGAAATTAGACGGCGTTTCGCACCACTGCCGCACGACATATCCACGGAGAGCGCATTCCCCTTCAAAATCCTCAGGAATCATCCCATAATTTCCGATCAGCGGAAAAGTCTGCAAAACGATCTGCCCATAATAGCTGGGATCCGTCAGAGTTTCAATATACCCACACATTCCGGTGGTGAACACCAGTTCACCGACACTTTCGACATCGGCGCCGAACGCCGTGCCCTCAAAGACCGTGCCGTCCTCCAAAATCAAATAAGCTTTGCTCATGTCGTCCCTCATCTTTCCAATTGCCTCTGCACCGCTGCATGGATGTTCCGGCGCCGGCAAAAATCTTGTTTCGTACTTTATTCCGAAAGGCACTTAACGAGTACGGCCTTCTGTGCATGAAGGCGATTTTCCGCCTCCTCAAAAATCTCATCGGCATGCGCTTCAAATACCGCCGACGTAATTTCTTCCTCACGGTGCGCGGGCAGGCAGTGAAGCACCATCGCGCCCGGCTTTGCCGCATTCATAACGGTTTCATTGATCTGATATCCGTTGAAGATCTCTGCGCGTGCCCGCGCCTCTTCTTCCTGTCCCATGGAAGCCCAGACGTCGGTATACAGAACGTCCGCATCTGCGGCGGCGCCCAAAATATCATCGGTACACAAAAAGGTTCCGTAGTCGTTTGCCCATTTCAGAATCCCAGCATCGGGCTGATGCGTCTTCGGGCAGGCAACGGCCACCGACATGCCCATTTTGATACCGCCGACGATCAGAGAATTTGCCATGTTGTTCCCGTCTCCGATAAAGCAGAGCTTTTTGCCGGCAAGATTGCCCCGTTTCTCCCGGATGGTCATCAAATCGGCCAGCACCTGACAGGGATGGCAGTAATCGGTCAAACCGTTGATGATCGGAATCGAACCGACGCGCGCCAGCGTTTCAACCTCTTCCTGCGCAAATGTGCGAATCATAATGCCGTCCAAATACCTGGAAAGTACGCGCGCCGTATCCTCCACCGGTTCTCCGCGGCCGATTTGAAGATCGCGCGAACTGAGGAACAGCGCATGTCCGCCAAGGTCGTACATACCGACCTCGAAGGAAACACGGGTGCGCGTAGAGGATTTCTCAAAAATCATTCCAAGCGTCTTTCCGCGGAGCAGGTGATGCTCAATGCCGTTTTTCTTCTCATATTTGAGTTGATCGGCCAAGTTGAGAATATCGGTGATCTCTTCTTTGGAAAGATCCATCAGCTTCAGCAAATGTTTCATATCAGCGCTCCTTTGATTACCTGCACAGCCTGCTCAAGCAGACTGTTTTCTATATTCAGCGGCGGCAGAAGCCGCAGCTTATCTTTCGCCTTGATAACCAGCACCCCCGACGCACGGCACTTTTCGATTACCGCACCTGCGTCCTGCACCGGCTTGATTCCGAGCATCAGTCCCATACCGGTCATATTCTGCACCCCCGGCGCGTTGCCGAGCGCATCAAACAGATACTTCGACTTTTCCCGCACGCCCGCAAGCAGCGCTTCGTCTATGCGGCTGATGATGCTGACAGCGCCCGCGGCGGCAACCGGATTGCCGCCGAATGTGGAACCGTTCAGGCCCGGCGTAAATACATCGGCAGCGCGCGCGCCGAGCAGCGTCGCGCCGATCGGCAGACCGCCGCCAAGTCCCTTTGCCGTCGTAACAACGTCCGGCGTGATTCCGAGATTCATATAGCCGTAAAGCGCGCCGCTTCGCCCGTTGCCGATCTGCACCTCATCGCACATGAGAAGAAGATCCTGCTCCCGCGCAAGCTGCTCGGCGGCCTTGGCAAACGCAGAGTCAAGCGGAAGCACGCCTCCCTCTCCCTGCACCGCCTCTATCAGGATTCCGGCGGTCTTATTTGAGCGAACCACGCGACAAAGATCCTCAATATTATTCGCCTCTGCATAGGCAAACCCCAGCGGCATCGGCCCAAAATGCGCATGAAAAGCATCCTGTCCAGTCGCGGCCAACGTCGCGAGCGTGCGCCCATGAAAACTGTTTTTCAGCGTGACAATCACGTTATATTCTTCGCCGCGCCGCTCTGCCGCGTATTTGCGCGCCGCTTTGATCGCGCATTCGTTGGCCTCCGCACCGGAATTGGAGAAAAAAACTTTTTTCATCCCGGTCTTTCGGCAAAGCAGTTCGGCAAGCTTTGCGCACGGCGCGGCATAATACAAATTGGACGTATGCTGAAACGTATTCAACTGCGCCGTAACGGCGGAAATCCACTCCGCATCCGTATATCCAAAAATATTGACGCCGATGCCCGTGCCGAGGTCAATGTATTCCCTGCCGTCCGCGCCTCGGCAGAGCGCGCCGTGTCCGGAAACGATTTCCAGAGGAAAACGCGCATAGGTATTGGCAATATAGGTACGATCCAGTTCAAATGTGTTCATTTTTATACGCCTTTCTCCGCACGGCCGATTACGCGCGCCTCGGTTTATAGGAACCGGATACGAACATAGTTCCGATCCCCTCGTCGGTCAGCGTCTCAATCAGAATCGCATGCGGTATGCGCCCGTCGATAATAAATACTCTTTCCACGCCCCGGCGAATCGCCTCGGTGCAGCACTCAATTTTCGGAATCATGCCGCCGGAAATCACACCGCCGCGGATAAGTTCGGGTACGTCGCTGACATAAATTTTATGAATCAGCGTAGACGGGTCGTCCTTGTCCCGCAAAATGCCGCTAATATCGGTCATGGAAATCAGGCTCACAGCCGACAGCGCCGCAGCGATTTTTGCCGCAGCCGTATCCGCATTGATGTTATAGCTGTTGCCCGCAGCGTCGCAGCCCACCGTGGCAATCACCGGAATATATCTCTTATCCAAAACATCGAGAATAATCTGAGGATTGACGTCGGTAACCTCGCCGACAAATCCGAGACGGGTATCCTTTGCGCGCGCCTCGATCATATGGCCGTCAATGCCGCAAAGCCCAACCGCGCGGCCGCCCTTGGTATGCAGAAGATTGACCAGATTCTTATTGATCTTGCCGGCCAGCACCTGCTGAACAATCTCCATGCTCTCTCCGTCGGTCACGCGGAGGCCGTCCACAAATGCACTCTCTTTTCCCACCCGGGAAAGCATTTCCGTAATCTCCGGTCCGCCGCCGTGTACCAGAACCACCCGAACGCCGATCAGCGACAAAAGAACAATATCGCCCATGACGGCTTCTCTCAGTTCCTCGCTGATCATCGCGTTTCCGCCGTATTTGACCACAACAATCTTATCGGTATATTCCTGTATATACGGCAGCGCCTCGATCAAAACGCCGGCTCGCTGTGCGTTTGTCAGTTCCATCCTATCCTCCTCAGGTACGGTAGTCCCCGTTAATTTTCACATAATCATAGGTCAGATCGCATCCCCACGCGGTCGCTTTCGCTATGCCGCTGCCAAGGTCAATTAAAACGCCGATCTCCTCGCAAAGCAGGATATTTTTTGCCTCTTCTTCGGAGAACGGAATGCCCGCGCCGCCCGCACAGACTTTAATACATCCGGCGCTGCTTTCAAAAGCGACCGAAATTTTGGATACGTCCACATCGGCGTCGCTGTATCCGATGGCGCAGAGCACGCGCCCCCAGTTTGCGTCCGCGCCGAACATGGCGGCCTTGAAGAGCGAAGAGCAAATTACGCTTTTGGCAACTGTCTTTGCGGTTTGTTCGTCCTTCGCGCCGCTGACCGTACACTCGAGCAGTTTGGTCGCGCCCTCGCCGTCGCCGGCAATCCGGCGGCATAGATACACCGTCACGGTATTGAGCGCCCGCATAAATGCTTCAAAATCCGCTCCCTCTTCGGTGATACACGGATTTCCCGCCATGCCGTTGGCCATTACGGTTACCATGTCGTTTGTAGAAGTATCCCCGTCCACGCTGAGCATGTTGAAACTCTTATCCACATCGCCCGAAAGCGCTTTTTGCAGCATCGCGGGCGAAATGGCGCAGTCGGTCGTAATAAACACAAGCATCGTCGCCATATCGGGATGAATCATGCCGGATCCTTTGGCAATCGCGCCGATGCGGCATTCCACGCCACCGACCGTGAAGCACACGGCAATCTCCTTGCGCTTTGTATCAGTGGTCATAATGCCCTCTGCGGCAAAGTCGGAATGGTCTCCGAGTCCGAGACAGAGTTCACGCATACCCGCTTCAATCGGTGAAATATCGAGCGGCTGTCCAATGACGCCGGTAGACGCCACAACAACGTCGGCAGCCGCAATACCGAGTTCTTTGCCGGCGAGCCCGCACATGCGCGCAGCCACTTCTACGCCGTTAGCGTTGCAGGTATTGGCGTTGCCGCTGTTGCAGAGAATCGCCTGCGCATATCCGTCGGCGATATTGGTCTTTGTAACTATGAGCGGCGCGCCTTTGACCAAATTTTTTGTATAAACGCTGGCGCATACCGCGCGCTTTTCGCTGTATATGAGTGCGAGATCGCGTTTTTTCTTGTTCTTGCGGATACCGCAATGGATACCGTTTGCCGTAAATCCTTTTGCGGCGCAAACGCCGCCCTCAATCTGTTTCATCTATCTGTCTCCTAAAGTTCAAGCGCTTCACAAGGATCCGCACCCATGACGATGTTCATACATTCGACTGCGGCGCCCGACGCGCCCTTGCCGAGGTTGTCATAGCGCGCAACCGCCAAAATCCGCTCATCGTTGCCGAATACCGAAATTTCCATTGCGTCTTTTCCGCACAGACGAAGAGCCGACAAAAAGCCGTTCTCGTCCGCCTCCTCGGTATAGCGCACAACCGATCCGCGATAAAGCCCCGCATACGCGGCGCGAATATCCGCCGCGGTTTTTCCGGGCGCAAGCTGCTCGCGAAACAGCGGAAGCGTAACGACCATTCCGCTGTAAAAATCCGAAACAATCGGAGAAAACACAGGTGCATACGCAAGTCCCGTCACCGCCTGCATTTCAGGCAGGTGCTTATGCGTCTGCGCAAGCGCATACTGACGCGGCGCCGAAAGCATCTCGTCCCGCCCCTCGCGCTCATAGTCGGCAATCATATTTTTGCCGCCGCCGCTGTATCCGGTCACCGAATGAAAGCTGAGAAGCGCATCGCTTGGCAAAATCCCCGCTGAAATGAGCGGATAAACCAGCGCGATAAAGCCGCTGGCATGGCATCCCGGCACCGCAATACGCCTGGATGCGCGGATCTTTTCGGCAAAAGCGGCGCCGAGTTCCGGAAATCCGTATGCAAACGCCGGATTCGTGCGGTGCGCAGTCGAGGCGTCAATCACGACCGTGCGGTCGTTTTCCACCATTGAGACCGCTTCAATGGCCGCCGCGTCGGGCAGACACAAAAATACGATGTCGGCTGCGTTCAGGGCCGCGCGCCGTGCCGAAGCGTCCTTGCGCATCTCCTCAGGCAGGCCGATCAGTTCGACGTCCGACCGACCGAGCAAACGCTCGCGGATCCGCAGTCCCGTCGTCCCCGCACTGCCGTCTATAAATACTTTCTTCATTTCAAAAGCTCCGTGATAAACTTTTCCTGCGCCGCAAAAGACGCAGCCGAAGTGCCGCCGGCCGAAATCCGGCGCGCTACGCAGGATTCAAGGCTGATCTCCTCGTATACATCTTCTCCGAACAGTTCCGAGAACTGCCGGTAGGTCTCAAGGGGCAGCTTATCCAGCACTGTGCCGTGCGCAATCGAATACGCAACCAGCTGACCGACGATTTTATACGCGCTCCGAAAAGGCATTCCGCGCCGAACCAGATAATCCGCAACATCGGTCGCATTTATAAAACCGCCCTGCGCCGCGCGGTACATGGCGTCCGAATGCACATGCATTGTATCGATCATCGGCGCAAACACGCGCAAACACATCTTAACGGTGTCTACGCTGTCAAAAATCGCCTCTTTATCCTCCTGCATATCCTTGTTGTAGGCCAGCGGGAGACCTTTCAGCATTGTAAGCGTCGCCATCAGATTGCCGAATACACGCCCGCTCTTTCCGCGCACAAGCTCCGCCATATCCGAATTCTTTTTCTGCGGCATAATGCTGGAACCGGTTGTATATGCATCGTCCAGTTCCACAAACCGGAACTCCCAGCTGGACCACAGAATAATCTCCTCCGAAAAACGGGACAGATGCGTCATCAAAAGCGCCATGGCACTTTCAAGCTCCACGCAGAAATCCCGGTCAGAAACGCCGTCCATGCTGTTGAGCGAAATGGAATCAAAACCAAGCGCCGCCGCCGTCATTTCCCGGTCCGTCGGATAAGTCGTTCCCGCAAGCGCACAGCAACCGAGAGGTGAAACATTCATCCGGCGCACAGCATCCTCAAAACGGCCGATGTCCCGTGCAAAGCTCATGGCATACGCCATCAGATGATGCCCGAATGTGACCGGCTGCGCCCTTTGAAGGTGCGTATACCCCGGCATGATCGTATTTTGATTGGCTTTTGCGACCGAAACAATCGAACGCAGAAGCGCCTGAATCAGTTCGACAATCTCTTCGCTCTCGCGGCGCAGATACATACGCAGATCCAGCGCAACCTGATCGTTACGCGAGCGCGCGGTATGCAGGCGTTTGCCCACATCGCCGATCCGACGGGTCAGTTCCGCCTCGCAGAACATATGTATATCCTCGGCGCGCTCGTCAATTGCAAGCGCTCCGCTTTCAATATCGTCAAGTATCTCTCCGAGCGTCTTGATAATCAGTTCGCTGTCCTTTGCCGGAATAATTCCCTGCTTTCCGATCATGGCCGCATGTGCGATTGATCCCTCAATATCCTCACGGTACATTCGCTTGTCAAAACGGATCGAAGAATTAAAATCATCCGCAATTTGATCCAGCGCCCCAGCCGAACGCCCCGCCCACATCTTATCCATCGTCAAACCTCAGTGTCCAAAATTTCGGGTTCAAACCCGCTGTATCCCTCGCAGCCGCCGCATGAAAAAGTGCGGCGGCTTTGCCCGCGTCTTCGCGCACGCGGCGCACGCGCGGCTATTGTCGGAATATTTTCTTACTGCTCGTTGTTTTTCGCCCTGACGCGCGCCTGTACCGAAATCGGCAAGCCGTACAGATTGATAAAGCCCGCGCTGTCCGCCTGATTATAGACATTGTCCTCGCCGAACGTCGCGATTTCCTCGGAATACAGCGAATAATCGCTCCACGCGCCGGCCTTTATTATATTGCCTTTGTACAGTTTGATTTTAACTTTACCGGTCACATGTTCCTGCGTTTTGTCTACAAACGCGGACAGCGCCTCGCGCAGCGGCGTGAACCACTGGCCGTTGTACACCAGTTCGCCAAACGTGACGGCAAGCTTTTCTTTTTCATGCATGGTCATCTTATCCAGGCAAAGCGTTTCAAGATATGCGTGCGCAAAGTACAAAATCGCGCCGCCCGGCGTTTCGTACACGCCGCGGCATTTCATGCC
>CATYXQ010000044.1 GCA_958414825.1 uncultured Eubacteriales bacterium
CGATCTTGCGCTGGTACTGCATGCTGAGCACGGCGGCGGAAACAATTCTACCTTTACAACGCATGTGGTTTCTTCTTCCGGTACCGATACGTATTCTGCAGTTGCGGCGGCGCTCGGGTCGCTGAAAGGGCCGAAACACGGCGGCGCCAATATCAAGGTCTGCGCGATGCTGGATGACATCAAGCAGAATGTGCGGGATTGGACGGACGAGGATGAGGTTGCCGCTTATCTGAAAAAGATTCTGCATAAAGAAGCGTTTGACCGTTCCGGACTGATATACGGCATCGGCCACGCCGTGTATTCTGTTTCCGATCCCCGTGCAACGGTTTTCCGCACATTTGTCAAGAGTCTGTCTGAAGAAAAGGGGCTGACGAAAGAGTATCAACTGTACTCGCTTATCGAGACGCTGGCGCCGCAGATCATTTCTGGCGAGCGAAAAATGTATAAGGGCGTCAGTGCAAATATCGACTTTTACAGCGGTTTTGCGTATGATATGCTCAATTTGCCGCACGAGCTTTACACGCCGATTTTTGCCGTTGCCCGTATCGCGGGTTGGAGCGCGCATCGCATTGAAGAATTGATTAACGCGGGGAAAATCATACGTCCTTCGTATAAAAATGTACAGCCGCGCCGAGATTATTTAAAGATCGAGGACAGATAAAGCCGCACTGAGAAAAATACGATTGTTCAGCGAGGAAAACGGCAGAATGCCGTTTCCTCGCTTTTGACCGCCGCAAAACCTTGGTTTTGCGGCGATGGGACGTGTTCACTCGCGTCATCGCGCCGCCGTTGGCGGCACTCGCACGTCTGCAAGGTGTTTACAAGACGGCACAGATCCGCCTTGTAAACAAATTTATTTATTGCTTTATTCTTTGCAGCTTTTATTTTATCGAAAGTCTGGGCGAGGAAAACGGCAGAATGCCGTTTCCTCGCTTTTTGTATGAATTTTTACCTTTTGCAGATACTAACCGAAAGGGATGCAGGAGGCGGAATATGGGAGAATCCATTTGGAAAACAGATGTTTCACTGCCGCGGTTTCCAAGGATTGAAACAGATGTTCAGACGAAAAATCTGATTATCGGGGGCGGGCTTTGCGGATTGCTCTGCGCGTATTTTTTGGATCGCGCGGGGGCGGATTATCTATTAGTAGAGGGCAGGCAAATCTGCGGCGGCGTCACGCAGAATACGACCGCGAAAATTACGGCGCAGCATGGATTTATTTATGACAGGCTTGTTCGGACGTTCGGCAGGCAACGCGCGGCGCAGTATCTGCGCGCCAATATGGCGGCGCTTGAAGCGTACCGAATGCTTGCGAAAGGGATAGACTGCGGTTTTGAGACGGCGGATGCATATGTATACAGCCGGGATCGGGAACGGTTATGCCGCGAATCGGCGGCGCTTGCCGAATTGGGATTTGAAGCGCCGGTAGTCGATACAGTGCCGATTCCGGTTCCCGCAGAGGGGGCCGTGAAATTTCCCGCTCAGGCACAGTTTCATCCGCTGTGCTTTGCCGCAGGCATTGCGAAAGATCTGCATATATTTGAGGATAGCTTTGTTCATTACGTCGAGCCGGGCGCCGCTTATGTAAACGGGCATAAGATTTCGGCTGAAAATATCGTGATTGCGACGCATTTCCCATTTATCAATACGCATGGCCTGTATTTTATAAAGCTTTATCAGCAGCGTTCCTATGTGCTTGGACTCGAGGGCGCGCCTCTGCCGGACGGCATGTATATTGACGGCGACGGCGGCGGATATTCTTTCCGGCATTTCGGCGATATTTTGCTGCTTGGCGGCGGCGGTCATAGAACAGGCAAGCACGGCGGCGGATACGGTGAACTGCGCAGATTTGCGCATGAACATTATCCGAATGCGAAAGAGCGTTTCGCTTTTGCTACGCAGGACTGTATGTCGCTTGATGGCGTTCCCTATATCGGGCGGTACGCACGGTTTGCAAAAGGCGTGTATGTGGCTTCGGGTTTTAACAAATGGGGAATGACTTCGTCAATGGCGGCGGCGCAGCTGCTCTCTGATTTGCTTTGCGGACGGGAAAATGAATTTGAAGATTTGTACAGTCCCATGCGCAGCGTCTGGCGGTCACAGCTTTGGAAAAATATTGCCGAGACGGCGGGGCATCTATTGCTGCCGGTCCCGCGGCGGTGTACGCATCTTGGCTGCGCGCTGAAGTGGAACCGCGCGGAGCATAGCTGGGACTGTGCCTGTCACGGTTCTCGCTTTGATGCGGACGGCCGGGTGCTGGAAAATCCCGCAATGAAAAATGCAAAGCTCCATGCGCCCAAGTCCCAGGATGCAGAATCTTAATACGATGAAAAAAGCAAAGATTTTTTCGTAAAACTTCCTGTTTTTTGGCGTTTAGAGCGCGTTCTTTTGCGTATTCGTAAAGGAGCGCGCTCTGTTTTGTGTTCAAACGCTGAAATTTACAATTTCCCGATTGCAGACGGTTGAAAATACACCTAAGATATGCTATGATAAACAAAGTACCGTTATTTTGCAGCACCGCATTTTGGGTATGTGCGGGGCAGCATTGGAGGAAGCTATGGAACTGGTTTTACAGGATATTCGGAAACGGTTTGGCGAGAAAGAAGTGCTACGCGGCGTGTCTTTTTGCGCTGCGGGCGGAAAGGCGTTCGGTTTGCTCGGCCGCAATGGCGCGGGTAAGACAACCACAATTCGTATTTTGATGGATGTATTCCCGGCCGATACGGGAAGCGTGCTGCTTGACGGCGCGCCGATTGATTATAGAAACGTGAAAATCGGCTATCTGCCGGAGGAGCGCGGTCTGTATCCGAAAAAGAAAATTATCGATCAGCTTGTATATTTTGCGCAGCTGAAAGGCATGAGCCAGAGAAACGCTATTCAGTCGTCGGACATGTGGCTTGAGCGTCTTGGGATGGCGGAATACCGCAATCGGCGGCTGGATACGCTTTCCAAGGGCAATCAGCAAAAAATTCAGTTGATTACCGCGCTTGCGCATGATCCGCAGATTGTGATTTTGGACGAGCCGTTTTCAGGACTTGACCCGGTCAATGCAATGCTTCTCAAGGATGTGGTCAAGGAACAGATTTCCAAAGGGAAAATCGTGCTCTTTTCCAGCCATCAGATGAATTATATCGAGGAATTTTGCGATCATATTGCGATTCTAAACGGCGGCAATGTGGTTTTGACGGGCGATCTGCGTGAGATCAAACGCAACTACATACGCGACCGTTTGGTCGTGCGTTCCGAGAAAAAAGAGCAGATCAAAGCCGATTTCGGCGCGGCTTGTACCGAAACCGACGACGGCGCACTGATGATCCAAATGAATACTGCGGCGGAAAAATCGGACGTGATGCGGCGGTTGGCTGAAAATTACGACCTGGATGAAATCAAGGTATTCGAGCCTTCGCTCAATGACATCTTTGTCGAATATGCGGGACATCAGGCGTGAGGAGGAGCGGCAATGAAACAATTCTTAACAATCCTGAGATTTGAACTGAAATCTTATTTTAAAAATAAAGTCTTTATCGGCGTTACGCTGTTTTTGGTTGCGCTCATCGGTGTGATCATGTTTTTTCCTCGCTTTTCCGCAATGATGGATACAGGGGTTCCGTCCGAGCCGTCCGAGCGTCCTGTCATGCTGCTCCATGCAGGGCAGGCAAAAAATCCTGAGGCCGTAGAACAGGCGTTTTCCGCCGCGTTTGCGGGGTATGAGGTGCGCAGTACGACCGAATCGGTAGAATCCGTTCGCGGTCGCGTTGTTTCCGGAGAGGCGGAATGCGCGTTCGTGATAGAAGCGGCGGACGCATATACGTATTATGTGAACAATCTTTCCATGTATGACATGAATACGGCGGTGGCAGATGAAGTTTTACAGAATCTCTATCGCATTGAGGCCATGATCGGCGGCGGCATCGGCGCCGACCGGGCGGAGCAGATCCTTTCCGCTAAAATTACGCATACGATTCAAAATCTCGGCAAGGATCAGATGCAGAATTTCTTTTACACGTACATCCTGATTTTTGCGCTGTATATGGTCATTTTGCTGTATGGACAGATGGTTGCGACCAATGTTGCGACTGAGAAGAGTTCCAGGGCGATGGAACTTCTGATTACAAGCGCGAAACCGGTAAACATGATGTTTGGCAAGGTAATCGGTTCTTGCTTGGCGGGACTATTCCAGCTTGTGGCCGTTTTCGGATCGGCATACTTGTTTTTCAACAGCAATCGTGCGTATTGGGCGGACAACGGAGTCGTTGCGTCCATATTTGACGTTCCGCTTGAGTTGCTGATCTACATGCTTGTATTTTTCGTTCTCGGCTTTTTCCTGTATGCGTTTTTGTACGGCGCAATCGGATCCACCGCCACCAAGGTGGAGGACGTCAACACGTCGGTCATGCCGGTGACGATGATGTTCATTATCGCACTTTTTGTGGTCGTATTTTCCATGACGAGCGGGAATGTGGACAATATGGTGATGCGGATTTGTTCGTACCTGCCGTTTACTTCTCCCATGGCCATGTTCACCCGAATTGCCATGAGTACCGTTCCGGTCTATGAGATTATCATTTCGATCGGTCTGTTGGTGCTTACGGTTTTCGGCGTCGGCGTTTTGTCCGCAAAGATTTACCGCGTCGGGGTGCTTCTCTATGGAACAGCGCCGAAAATCGGCGAAATTTTAAAGGCGATACGGAAAGCTTGAGGTTCGGCTTTCAGCGCGTTTGTATCGGTTGCGCTGCCCTTGAAATCGGGCAGCGCAATTTGTGCTTTTATCGTTGACGTTTTCGACGAAAAATGCTATACTGAAATAAATTTGTGAGGTTTTGAAATGGGCAAAGCGTTCCGACATTTTTTAGTGATTACACGGCACCGCCATGAGGTGATTCGCAACTGCCGCCGCGCCGGGATCTTTTTTCAGGGACTCCGGCACGATTTGTCTAAATATTCTCCGGCGGAGTTTTTGCCGGGCGCGCGCTATTACGTCGGCACGCGCAGTCCGAACGAGCTTGAGCGCGCGGAACACGGGTATTCGGCGGCATGGCTGCATCATAAGGGCAGAAATAAGCATCATTTTGAGTACTGGACCGACTATAATCCGGCGGAAAGGCGTGTCAGACCGGTCAAAATGCCGCTCCGCTATGTAATTGAAATGGTCTGCGACCGCATTGCGGCAAGCAAGATTTATCAGGGAGACAGATACACCGATCAAAGCGCGCTGGATTATTTTTTGCGCGGTATGGATCATCGTTTTATTCATCCGGAGACCTCGGAACTTACCGAACGTCTGCTTCGGATGCTGGCCGAGCGCGGGGAAAATGAAACGTTTTCGTATATTCGCGGACTTCTTAAGAGCGGTCGAGAATATTAAGCCGTCTCAGCGGATGCGAATGACAAAGCGGGAGGGACAATGAAGAAACAGACGCCTTTCAGAGAAAAACGCCGGAATTTGCATTGCAAATGCGGGGCGGTTATGATACAATAGGGTGTATAAAGGAGTGAGTATATGCTGTCCTTAAAACAAGATACAGAGTTTGATATTATCGGTCTTGGCGAGGTTATGCTTCGTCTCACCGCGCCGCAAAAAGAGAAAATATCGCAGAGCGAGACTTTTGAAAAGGGCGCTGCCGGAACGGAATTGAATGTGGCTTCGGGCGCAGCCATGCTCGGCGCGCGCACTGCGATTATTACAAAGCTGCCCGCAAACAAAATGGGGCATTTTATCCGGAACAAGATTCGGTACGGGGATGTCAGCGACGACTATATCGTATACGATGAACGGCCGGAAAAACGGCTTGGCGTCTATTACTATGAAAGCGGCGCGTATCCGCGCAAATCGGCAGTGATTTACGATCGTGCCAATTCCTCGGCCACGGCGCTGACGCTTGACGAAATTCCGGCGGATATTTATGATAAAACAAAGATTTTTCACATCAGCAGCATTTCGATGGCGATCGGCGAGGGGCTGCGTGAAACGGCAATTGAGGTAATCAAGCGGTTTAAAGCGGCCGGCGCGCTCATTTCATTTGACGTCAATTACCGCGCGACGCTTTGGAGCGAGGAAGAGGCAAAGCGCGTGGTAGAATCGGTTTTCCCGTATGTCGATCTGCTGTTCGTTTCAGAGGAAACCTCACGCAGAATGCTGCAAAGGACCGGAACGCTCGATGAAATTATGCGCGGCTATGCGGAAACCTACGGCTGCCGCCTGGTTGCGACGACCCGGCGCGAGGTGGTCAGTCCGATGCGCCATAATTTCGGCTCCAGACTGTTGTATAACGGCGTGTTTTATGAAGAACCGCCGTATATGGGGATCGAGGTCATCGACCGTATCGGCAGCGGAGATGCATACATAGCCGGCGTGCTCTACGGCCTTGTCAGCGGAGGAGACATCGTTCGTGCGCTGGAGGTCGGCAATGCGCTTTCGGCTGTGAAAAATACGATACTCGGTGATATGCCCGCCAGCAGCATTGAGGAAATTGAGGGAGTCATTCGTTCGCACAAGGCAACGGGACGTCAGGACGAGATGTTGCGCTGAAGTTTCAAACCGGATTGCATAGAGCGATCCGGTTTTTTAGCCGGGATTTGCGACAGAACGCTTTATTCGGCTTGCATTTTTGCGCGCTGTGCGGTATGATAATAAAAATACATGACTTTTTGATTGTTTCGTTTCGCGTCGTACTCGAAACGGTTTTTTAGAAAATCAATACTAAGCATACTGATTGTTCAGTTTTCGGATGCCGTTAAACCGGTTTTCGGACTGATTATGCTTCGGTCGGGCTTTTGGGCGAATACAGTGATTCAGGAGGAGAAATATGAATCAATTCAAAGTAACTGTGAACTTTGATCCGAAACAGATCCTTGCGCTTTCGCTTGACAAGCATCCGATGCAGCGTCTGCGTGAAAATGCGCAGAACACATTCGGCGCAAACGCCGCCGCGCAGTCAGAAACGCTCTGCGGTTGTGTTTGGACGGTACGCACCGAGCTTTCCGAAGAAACGATTGTCGATCGGCTTCTTTTCGGTATTTCGCCGTCGGTCGCCGCCTGCCGAGTTGATAGGCTGATCGACGTTCCCGAAGAAGAGGGGGCGGATACGGACGCCGAAAAGCATGAGGTTTTGACGTCGGGCGATTTGAAAACGGGTTCGGGCGACGATGTAATGGCCAAAATCGAGCGGATGGTGGGCTGCGCCGAATTTAAGGCGCTGATGCAGCAGTTGAAAAGCGTTGCGCCGCTGGTCAGACGGCACGAAACATACGATTTGTTTACCTATCGGTGCTATTTGTTTTCGATCGGCGCAGGATGCGGTCTGACCACGGCGCTCGGTTTTTTTGCCGAGCTTTTGCGTGAGGAAGCGCTTTTTCGCTTTCAGGCGGACAGCGCGGTTTTGGAGATTCGTCTGCCCGCGCCCGATGATTGCCGTGAGGAACTTGCAGGGCTGGTTCCGGAATTTGGTCGCGGTCGGCTTGTGTGCGTTGACATCAGCGAATGGTTGGAGCATCTCAATGAAGAGCGTTTTCGGCGTTTTCTTGCGGTGATTGAGGATTATTCGACGGATAATATCGTGGTGTTCCGCGTTCCGTTTATCGAGGACGCGGCGCTTGAGGGGGTGCGCCGCGAACTGTGTGAGATTTTGACGGTGCGCACGGTGTCCTTTGATCCATTTTCCGCAGATGAACTGCGCGCCGTTGCTTCACGCGCATTGCAGGGATATGGATATGAAATGACCGAGGATGCGTGGGATTTTTTCGATCTTTTGATTCAGCGTGAAAAATCGGACGGCGTGTTTTACGGCATCAATACCGTACACAAGGTCGTTCGTGAAATGATTTACGAAAAACAGGTTTTTGACGCGGCGGACGGCACGGATGATTGCCTGATTAAGCGCGAGGAACTGGCCGGGCTGTATGCCGTCGCCGATTATGACGGGCGCTGCGGCGAGGAAATGCTGCGCGCGCTTTGCGGTATGGACGCAGTTCGGTCGCGCGTGTATGAAATTGTTTCTCAAATCGAGCTTGCCAGAGCGGAAAATCTTGCGCCGCCCTGTATCCATATGCGGTTTCTTGGAAATCCGGGTACCGGGAAAACGACGGTTGCGCGCGCGATCGGCAAGCTCCTTAAGGAGCGCGGCGTTTTGCGCTCTGGCGGTTTCTTTGAACATACGGGACGCGATCTCTGCGGCAGATATGTCGGACAGACTGCGCCGCGTACAGCGGAGATATGCCGGGATGCTTACGGTTCCGTGCTTTTTATAGACGAGGCTTACTCGCTTTACAAAGGCGGAGAAAATGCGGATTCGTTCGGTCTTGAGGCGATTGATACGCTGATTTCCGAGATGGAAAATCATCGCGGAGATCTTGTGGTTATCATGGCGGGCTATCCGGAGGAAATGGAGACGCTGATGCGGGCAAACCCGGGGCTTGAGAGCCGTATGCCGTATGTGCTGGAATTTCCCAATTTTGACCGCGCGGCTTTATATGCAATTTTTATGGGATTTTGCCGCGGTCGTTTTTCCTATGATAAAGCGTTTGACGAGGCGGTGCGGGCCTATTTTGATGCGCTGCCCGATGAATTGCTTGAGTCGAAGGAATTCAGCAACGCGCGCTTTGTGCGCAATCTATTTGAGCGAACGTGGGGAAAGGCGAACATGCGGGCGCGTCTGCACGGCGGAGACAATTTCGCACTGCGGCGCGAGGATTTTTGTTTGGCGAGCAGCGAACGTGAATTTTCGGGTATGCTGAAGAAAAAAGGAAAAAGCGTAGGCTTTACCGGCTGAGCGGAAGTTTTGACAGAATTGTTGACAAAATGACGTGCTTCTTGTAAAATAAAATATATTACGGTAACGGAGAGGTCTATGGCTGCAATTACACAAAGCGAATTTGATCGGATCGTCGAAGAACTGATTTGTACAAAGCCAGCGCGGTATGACGCGCTCTGCGATGCGGCGAAAAAGCTTGTCGGCGCAAAATTGACGCGCAAATGCGCGCAGTCTCCGGCGCTTGCGCGCGTCTGCACGCCGGAAGACCTTTTATCCGAGGTTTACATACGGCTGATTAAAAACGCGGTTCCCGGCTTCTTTTTCCGAACGGAAGAGATGAACCGTGATATAGACGGATTTTGCCGGTGGGTATATACGATTGCAGGCAATCTCTGCATTGATCACATCAAGGCGGCATCGTCCCGCTATACGCTGCCGGTTGATGCTCCGCTCGATGATGATGAACTCTATTTGCAGATTCCGGATCCGGATGCAGAGGCGGCATTTTGCGCCGAACCGGATGTAGATACGCTTCGCGCGGCGTTTGAAGCGGTGCTGGATATGGATATTCAGGTTTATAAAGTGCTGACTTGGATAGCGCAGGCCGTGCTGATTTTATCCGAAGATGTCAGCAAGATTGAATCCAACGCGCTTTTGATCGAGCGGTATGAAAATATGACGCTGGAGGAAATGTGGGCGTCTGTGCGTCGATGCGCGCAAAATATTCCCTGGATGAAAATCAGCAAAGAATCTGAAGAACGGCTGCGAAAAATATTTTTACTGCCGTTTAATGAAAGTAGAAGATACGGTGAAATGAAATATTCGGATTTCTATATGAAAAAAGGCGCGAAAGCGTCAATCAGTGATTGGGTGAACCGTATCAATGCTGGCCTGAGGAGAAAACTGTATGGAACATCTGAATATACATGATATTATTGAATTTATTTCGTTTGATCGATTGGATGAGGAGACGATAGCGCTCTCCGGTTGGGTAAACGCGCACATGGTTGATTGCGCCGAGTGCCGGAAATTGGTGCGCAATATGCAGCGGGTGTATAACGGTATGCTTGCGGAAAGCCGCCGTGCGGAGAAAGCCGGCGCCGCCGAAAGCAAGCCGCGCAGCCGCCCGCTGGAGATGTGAATCAACGGTTTTATTCAGGATAGCTTGTGTTTTGGGATGTGCGGCGCGTACAGCGTGTAAAGGCGGGGAAAACCGTTTTTTGAAAAGCTTTGATTTTTTAAAGCGATGAGGCGCACTGACGCCTTTTTTGTTGCAATGTGTGCGTAAGTGTGCTACAATAGCCGCTGTAGATGGGATGTGCTGAAAGGTTTTGCAAATGGAAAATTGTCTTGTGTTTTTTGATGTGGACGGCACGCTGCTGTTTCGCAACAACTATATTTCTCCGCGCACGATTGCACAGATTAACCGGCTGCGCGGCGCGGGACACCGCATTTTTATCAATACCGGACGGTGCCGGGCGCTGATCGTTCCCGAACTTACCCGTTCGATTTCCTTTGACGGCTTTGTCTGTGGATCGACGTATGTCGAATATCACGGCGAAGTTCTGCATTCCAAACGGATCGATCCCGATACGGTGCGCGCGGTTTGCGCGTTTTGTCTGGAAAGGGGTGTGTGCGGCATTTTGGAGGGGGAACGGCAGGTGTATTCGGTTGGCGGAAGCGTGTTTCATAAAACGTTGGATATTACCGACCGGCTTGACGAATATATGGCGGATCCGGATGAGATGCGCCTCACTAAGGTTACGTTTTCGCGACCGCTGACGCCGGATGAGGCGGCGTTTTTTCCGGCGCTGCGCATTATTAATTTTGAATATAAGGATCAATGCAGCGAGGGAATTTTGGCCGGATATACAAAGGCGTTCGGAATGGAACTGCTGGCAAAAAGGTTTTCGGTTCCGAGAGAGCGGATTGTTGCGTTTGGGGACAGCGTCAACGATATAGAGATGCTGCAATACGCCGGAACGAGCGTGATTATGCAAACAGCCGATCACTTGCTGGATGTTTTTGCGACCTTTCGCACGGAAAGCGATGTGGAGGGTGTAGCAGAGGGGATTGAAAAGTTGTTTTTTAAGGAGCGATCATGACAAGCACGGAACTGTTGGACAAACTTTGCGGCGACAGCACACGCGATACGCAAACGTTGACTGCGCTGCTGCTTGCAGAGCAGGATCGGGACGCAAAGCGCCTGATTCTTGAATTTTTAGGCCGCATTAACGATTATGCGCATCTTGCGGAAAGCGGCGTGCGGATGTCGGAGACATGTTACCGCGATTATGTGTCCGGAAACATGCCCGGCCAAAAGCCGGATGCGGCGCTTTTAGAGACGTTTGCCGGGGAACTGCGCCGGGCGGAAGCCGGTAATGCAGAGGCGCAGTATATCGTGGCGATGCACTATCTGCACGGCAGCTTTGGATTGCCGGATTATGCGGAGGCGGTAAGCTGGCTCGCCCGCGCAGCAGAGCAGGGAGAGTCCAGAGCGCTGTATGAGCTTGGCGTTTGCCGCATGAACGGAGAGGGGGTGCCGCTGGATTATCATGCGGCGCTCGACTGCTTTACACGGGCGGCGGAAGCCGGAAATACGGATGCGATGCTGGCGCTGGCTTCGGTATATCGCGGCGGGCGCGGAATTGCCGCTGATCCCCAAAAGACGTTTTACTGGTATACACGGGCGGCGGAAGCCGGCAATTCCTATGCATTTCTCAATCTCGGTATCTGCACGTTCAACGGCAGCGGGACCGAGGCAAACATTGAGCGCGCGATCGAATATGTGGAGCGCGCTGAGTCGATGGGCAATGCCGATGCAAAAATGCTGCTCAAACGGATGAAACGCTATTATGAGGAGGCTGATTTGGATGCCGAAGAGTGCGCCGCTCGAAATCGAACGGAAATTTCTGATTGAATATCCGGATTTTGATTTGCTTGACAGACTTTCCGCGGGGGATTGTTCAGTAATTTCGCAGACTTATCTTTTGGGCGAGGATGGAACAAGCGAGCGTGTCCGTGCGCGCACACGAAACGGAAATACGGTTTATACACACAATACGAAGATCCGGATTTCCCCGATCAAGCGGATTGAGCATGAAGATGAAGTAAGCCGGGCTGAATATGAGCGTTTGCTTTTACGCGCGGATCCGAAATGTCGCACAATTGAAAAAAGACGCTGGTGCGTGCGTGAAAACGGATTGGTGTGGGAGATTGACGTATTCCCGTTTTGGTCGGACCGCGCTTTTTTGGAGGTGGAACTCCCGGATGAGAACATGCCGGTCACGCTTCCGTCTTTTATCCGCGTCATTCGTGAAGTAACAGAGGATGACCGCTATAGCAATCATGCGCTGGCAATGGAACTGCCGGAATAAAGGGATTTGAAAGTACAAAGAGATTGCTTTGTGAAAAATACGCTTTCACGTTTGCAGCTTTGGTAGAGAAAAAGCTTGCTGCTTTAAGCAGCAAGCTTTTTTACGCAGATGAACGGTAAATTGGTGAAATTTCTCAATTTATGAAAGTTATTTGTTTTCAAACCAGGTGTCTCCGACTGTGAGTTCGACTGACAAAGGCACAGACAGGGAAGCGGCGTTTTCCATTTCCCGCCGCAGAATAGCGGCGGCCTCGTCGGCGCATGTGCGTGCGGATTCAAGGACAAGTTCGTCATGAACCTGCAAAATGATCCGCGCATCCAAATTTGCTTTTTGTAGAGCGCGTTGCGTATGGATCATGGCGATTTTGATGATGTCGGCCGCGCTCCCCTGAATCGGACTGTTCATGGCGACCCGCTCGCCGAAGCTGCGGGTCATTTTGTTTTGCGCTTTGAGTTCCGGGATGTAGCGGCGGCGTCCGAAAATCGTGGTGACATAGCTGTTTTCATAGGCGTTTTTCACCGTGTCTTTCAGATAACGGTCTACGGCCGAAAAACGCTCCAGATAGCTTTGGATATATTCGCCGGCTTGCTTTTTTGTGATGCCAAGATCCAAGGACAGACTGTAGTCGCCGATTCCGTATACAATACCGAAGTTGACGGCTTTGGCTCGCTTGCGAAGTTCTGCGGTTACCTCGGAGGTCGGTATACCGAATACGGCGGCGGCGGTTGAGGTATGAATGTCTTCGCCGGTGAGAAACGCTCGAATCATGGTTTCATCGTTTGCTACATGTGCAAGCAGGCGGAGTTCGATCTGAGAATAGTCCGCGTCAATCAGCACGTGATCGGTATCGCTTGGCACAAAGTAGCGGCGGAGTTCGTGTCCCATGTCGGTGCGGATCGGAATGTTCTGAAGATTGGGTTCGGCAGAGGAGAGGCGGCCGGTTGCGGTGCCGGTTTGTTTAAACAGAGTGTGTACGCGGCAGTCGTCTCCCGCAACTTTCAGAAGGCCGTCTACATAGGTGCTGTTTAGCTTGGCCACCTTGCGAAATTCCAAAACTTCGTCTATGATCGGATGGTAAGGACGCAACCGGTCGAGCACCTCGGCATTTGTGGAATAACCGGTTTTGTTCTTTTTAAAGCAGGGCAGTCCCAGGCGGTCAAAGAGCACTTCACCGAGTTGTTTCGGAGAGTTGATGTTGAATTCGCATCCGGCAAAGGTATACACGCGCTCCTCAAACTGCTTTTGCAGACTGCGAAGATGCAATCCGTATTCTTCAAGGCCTGCGCAGTCGAGCTTGAAGCCGTCTCGCTCCATTTCGTAGAGTACACGGCAGAGCGGCGTTTCAATGTCATAAAACAGCTTTTCAAGCGCCGAATCGCTTTGAAGCTTTTCTGAAATTGCAGTATACATTCGGAATATAAGTCCGGCTGCGGGACGTTCGGACGAATAGATTTCGCCGGTATACGCGGCGGCAAGGCGTTCAAGCGAGAAAGAACCCTCGCCCGGGTTCAGCACATAGGCGCCGAGCATGACGTCGAAAGCATGTTCGCTCGGAAGAAAACCGAATTCGTGCAGCTTGTGGCAGAGTGTTTTTAAATCGTAGCAGATTAGATTGCCGGAGGTAAGCAGAGGGCGCAGTTTTTCATAGTCGCATTTGCAGGTAAATAGTTTTTCGCCGTCTGAAAAGGAGAACGCCTCATTGTGCGGTGCAAAAGCAAACGGCTTGCCGACAAGCGTTTTACAGAGCGCTTCGGGCGTTGTTTCTTCTATGACTTCAGAAGGCGCGCAGCTTTGATGTTCTGCCGCCTCGGATAAATCAAAACGTTTAATCAGCGCATTGAATTCGAGCTTTGTAAACAGGGCGCCGAGCGCCTCTCGGTCAATGTCCGCACGTCGGATATCCTTTAGTCCGATCTCGGTCGGTACATGCGTGTCGATGCGCGCCAGCGTTTGCGACAGAAAAGCGCGTTCTTTGTCGGCTCGGAGCCTTTCTTTCTGCTTTTCGCTGATTTTGTCTGTTTTATCAAGGCTTGCATACAGTTGCTCCAGCGTGCCGAATTCGCCGATTAATTTCAGCGCACCTTTTTCTCCGATGCCGGATACGCCCGGAATGTTGTCTGATTTGTCGCCCATCAGCGCTTTCACATCTACGAACTGGCCGGGCGTGACGCCGTATTTATGTGTGAATTCCGCCATATCAAAATAGATGGTCTCGCTGTTTGCGGCAAGCAGAACTGTGATGTTTTCGTCAATCAACTGAAGCGCGTCCCGGTCGCCGGTCAGAATATAGGCTTCTTTTCCGTGTTGCTTTGCTTCTTTCGCAAAGGTACCGAGAAAATCATCTGCTTCGTACCCCTCTTTTTCAAGGATGGTCAGTCCCAGTGCGCGCAGAACCGCTTTGGCGGGGGCAAACTGTTCGAGCAGTTCCTCAGGGGTCTGTCGGCGTCCCGCTTTGTATTCGGAATACAGCTTGTGGCGAAACGTGGGTGTATGCAGATCAAAGGCGGCGGCGGCATATTCCGGGTTCAGTGCACGGAGGTGCTTTTCTATGATGTTAATCATGCCGTAAATTGCATTGGTGTGCATACCGCTTTTGGTTGTCAGCGTGCGCACGCCGTAAAAGGCTCGGTTGATGATGCTGTTTCCGTCGATGACGAGCAGTTTTTCCACGTCAGTCCTCCGTTTTTTTACCGCACGCTGTCAGAACGGCGGTCAGTTTTGCAAAATAATAAATGCCGAAAGCCAAAAGCAGAATATCATAAAAAATATCCGAAAGCAGCAGATTTCCGCGTACAAGTCGGTAGACAAAATCCGGAACAGCCAGCGTCAGTGTAAATACGATCGAAATCGGCGCATAGGAAAAAAGGCGGCGATATGCGCTGCGTCCGATTTCAAAATTGGCTTCTGCCGCTACCGTCAGCATGAGAAAGACAAATGCCGCAAACGAAAGCACGACCTTGTGGTTGATATAGGACAGATGCTGATTGAAGTACAGGCCGAATACGATAGAAAGGCAGACCAGCGCGCTGCAGAGCGTGAGCAGTCCGCGAAAATCTCCTGTCTTGTGTTTGCCGCGGAAGTTTGTCCATTGATAAAATGCTGCCAAAAGCGCAAATGGGCAGGCGATGAGATCTGCGGCATAAGCGGCGTCAAAGAGAAGTGCTTTTGCCAATGTATATAAGGCAAAACCGCACAGCGCCGCGCCGAGTATACAGGAACCGATGCGCGAAAAGCGATTCTGAGGCAGCGGTGTCAAATCGTTTTCTTCCTTTATATATATATGACTTGCGATAAAGACGAGCGCGGCGAAAAGAAACAGTCCGTATCGGAGCAGATGATGCAAAGGAGCAGAAGTATAAAAGCCGGAGGCGGCGTCATAACCGGTCAATACCATATAGCAGCGAAGCAGCGTAAAAAATACGGAGAAGAGAATGGCGGATATATAGAGTATCCGCATGGTCACAAGCGCTTGTTTTTTCATGATAATTTCCTCGTTTGAAATAATTAT
>CATYXQ010000045.1 GCA_958414825.1 uncultured Eubacteriales bacterium
TGATCGGTCAGGGTACGCGCGATGAGGAATCCGCAGACATGCTGGATATTATCTTCGGTTCGCTGGTATTTGACATCGGTTATTATTATCAGGTCGGCCCGTATAACAAGCAGCTGATCTATATGGTACGTGAGTTCAATACGAACTTTACCTCGATGTATGATACGTACAAAAATTCCGCGCAGGCGCTCTTAGATTTAATCAACGAATATTATCAAGTCGCCGTTTCCAACTGGCAGTAATAAAAAATCGCAGGGGATGCAATTTTTAAAATTGCATCCCCTGTTTTGGGTTAACGAATATCACGCGGCGATGGGACTTTTTTGTGTAACAGATACGGTTGGTTCAGCTTGTCTGTTTGGGTTGCTTGGACTCGGAAAATTCTCCGGCCCATTCAAAGCCTTTTTTTGCGGCTACGACGGCGATAACTTCGTTGATAACCGCGGCGGCCGCAATGGTTCCCTGAATGATTTTGGCGCATTCCGGCGCAGAAGCGGTCAAGGTCGATACGGCAATTCCCGTAAATACCAGCGATACGCCGGAATGCGGGAGCAGGGTGAGTCCCAGATATTTCTGCACGGAAACCGGCATACCCGTGGCTTTAGCTCCGAGCCGCGCGCCGAAGTATTTGCCCACACCGCGGGACAGAATATAAACGGCGGTAAAGATTCCGGCGCCCAGTATCAGGTGATAATCCAGCGGCGCGCCCAGATTCAAAATGACAATAATCATGGAGACGCCGAGAAACGGATTAAAGGCATTCATGATTTCATCCAGGCGTTCCTCGGAGATCATATTGGAAAAGACCGCTGAAAAAGCCATGCCCATCAGCATAAAGTTTAAGACGGGCGAGGGCATCAGATAGGTATTGCAGACAAATCCGAGCAGCGTGGTTGCGGCAATCATGGAAAAAAGAATCAAAAGGGTCGCCCCTTTGGATCGCGCCGGCTTTAGGAGCAATCCGGCGGGAAATCCGACTATCGCGCCAATAACGAGCGGCAGCAGCACCATGACGAAGATCATATAAATCGGCATACTGCCGCCCGAAATATTCCGCCCGACAATGGCTATCGTGGTGAAAAAGACGACAACGCCGACCATATCATCCAAAGCGGCCATCGGAATCAGGGTTTTGGTAACCGGACCGCTTGTCTGAAATTCCCGCACGATCGAAAGGGCGGGCGCGGGCGCGGTTGCCAACGCGATTCCGCCGAAGATAAACGCAAGGTAAATCGGAATCTCCATAAAAGCAAAAATGATTCCGAAAACGGCGGATACAAGAACAAAGGTGCCTAAAGACTGCGTAAGGGTGGTAATAATCAGCGCTTTTCCGTATTGCCTCATGCGCCGCCATACCAGTTCCGTGCCGATCATCAGCCCGACGCCGCATTCAAGCACATGGATGATCGCGCCGTACCACGGTGCGTCTAAAAGCGTGTCCGGCAGAATCGCAAATGCGTGCGGGCCGAAAATCATTCCGGCAATGAGCCATCCGAGAATGGCGGGCAGTTTGCATTTCGCAACCAGTTTTCCGATGAAAAAAGCCAAAACAATGACAAGCAGCCACTGTAAAATCAAAACAGTCATATTTTTTCCCTCTTTTCGGCAATGCCGTATATCATATATTCAAACAGTTTGGAAAGGTTGTTTTCATGAACGGTTATTTTTTCAAAAAGAGACATACCCAAGCAGGCGGGACTGCTGAAATAACCGTTGAACATATCTTGGAGAAAGCGGAAATAGTCAACGGCGTCCTTTTCGGTTATGCCGTTTCGGAGCGAAACTTTGGCAATGGACTTTTTATATAGATCCAAGTTGAAAGCGTCGATTTCCTTTCTCTGCTCCGCGATTTGATTTTTCAGCGCCGGCGGCGGCTGAAGCGTTGCTTCAAAGAACAGCCGTGCTTCGGGCGGGTGATTTTGAAAAAAACACAGCCGTGCTTTCATGTATGTTTCCAAATCAGAGTCCAGGTTTTGCTGTTTTAAATAAGCGGTCATTTTCTTTATGCTTCTGTTGATACAGAGAAGATAGAGTTCGTTTTTACTGTTGAAGTTGTGGTAGAGCAAACCCTTGGGAATGCCTGTTTTGCAGATGTTGTTTATTGTGGCGCCGGCATAGCCGTTCGCACCGAATTCCTCCATGGCCGCCTGTAAAATCCGTTCTTTTGTTTTCTCTGTTTTTTCTTTCTGATTCAAATGAAAACGCCTCCCTGTACATGCGATATATGTAGTATATAAAAAATAGACTGAATAGTCAATATTTTTCACGCAACTGTCAATATTCTTCACATAAATTTTAGATTGGAGGTTTGCGGTTCGCTTTGATTTTGGATTTGTGATTTCCCGGCGCATACTTGGAAAATCATCTTGACCTTTGGGACAAACTTCTGTATAATGAAAGTTGTAAAAGAATGTCGCGGGAGGATGCCATGAAAAATAAGTTTCTGATTGTTGGCCTGATTTTGGCGCTGTTTATACCGACGTATATCGGAATTTACAGCTATATTGACACCAAAAGAACGCCTGTCACGCCGGACAGCGCGTCCGGGCTTATCATCAGCGATATTGCGGGGAAGACCTATGAAGAAACGATCGACAGCGACATTGCCGCGCTTTTGAGCCGGATTAATGCGAATGCGATTCGGCTGCAGACGCCGCCCGAGACGCTGTCGGGCGCAAAGTATTTTAAGATGACCTATATCGAGGGCAAGCGTGAGACTGAATACCGCTATTTCTTTGCGCTCAATACGAGTGCGGTGTATTATCTCGATCCGGACGGTGTGTCTTACCTGGTGAGCGAGGAGGACGCGGCCGCGTTCCTCGAAACTAAATATGCGCAGAGCCTGTATGCCGAAGCCTATCTGCCACAGCTTGTAAACGGTGAAAATCAGATTGCGCCGCTCGAATACGTTTGGGCGTATGAGTCTGTCGGCGGCAAGCCGGTGGGCGGAACGCTTACGGACTGCGCTGAGGGCAAGGTTACCTATACGAGCAAAAACGGACTTTTGCTTTCCTTTTCCAGAGAGCCGGCGACCTTCCGTGTGACGATTAAAAATCCGGCCGGAACCGTGCTGTACTCCGGCGACTATGATGCGTTTGCGGGAGACGTTGACGTTCGCGCAAACCCGGTATTGACGATCGAGGCGGAGGCCGAGTGGCTTGGCAATGAAGAACATATGTCAAGCGGAAAGGCAACCTATTCTTTTATATTGAACATCGAGGAGCAAACCGCGTTTTATCTCGGCGCGGACACCGTTCTGCCCGGCGGCTTTGTGGCTGTTACCGCGACGAACGTTTCCGATCCGTCTGCAATCGGTTTTAAGAGCGAGCCTGTCTTGTCGCACGGCGGCAAGGAAATCCGCCCGGTATTCTATGCGGACGGCAAGACCTGTCATGCGCTTTTGCCGACGACTTATGAGACGGAGGCCGGTACGTATACGCTGACTTTCACGTACAGCGGCGTAAGCTATACGGCGGATCTCAAAGTTGAGGAAAAGACGTTTAAGACTCAGTCCTATGATATTTCCAAGACGACGGCCGAGGCGACGCGCACGGAGGCGACGCTTTCATCCTTTGCAAAGCTGGTCACAGAGGTTGCAGCTGGTGATTTCAGCAAGAAGTATTTTGACGGTCTTTTTGGGATGGGTATTGCCGAGGTCGGTTATAACGGAACCATTATGACCGGTTACGGTCTGAAACGAAACATTACCGCGCTTGGGGAGAGTTACCGGCATGACGGTGTAGATTATTATGCTAAGAATGGTTCGGAAGTACTCGCCGTGAACGCGGGGCGCGTGATTTATGTCGGCGCGTCCGAATATGCGGGCGTGCTGGTCGCGGTCGATCACGGCTGGGGGCTTATCAGCTGGTATGCAAATCTCTCCGAGGCGACGGTTAAAGTCGGCGACGTCGTGCAGAAAGACGATGTGATTGCAAAGAGCGGTTCGACCGGCTTTACCAAGGGAAATTCGTTGCATGTCGGCCTTTCCGTATTCGATGTGCCGGTCTGCACATACGATCTCTGGGAGACGCCTTTGCAGATTTATTGATCGTTTTGGCAACCGGGCGCGGTTGCGCATAAAAAACTCCGTGTGCGGATACAATCCGCGCACGGAGTTTTTTTATTTTCGATAAAGTAAGCATAACAAAAAACGACAAATCAATTTTGTTTATAGGGCGGCATGTGTTCACCTTGTAACATTTTATAGACGGGAGTTGCGTTTTGCAGTCGGGAAGCCCGTTTTTCGACAGACAGAAAAACGTTTTGACGGTTGTTTTTGCTTCAGTCTGTATAGGAAATGTGCGGAACGTGCTTTTTTCACTTGACTTGCAGTCTTGCCCCTTATATAATATAAAGGAATGTATATGCAGAACTTGCGGGGTGCGCCATGCGGTCGAAACAGCGTCGGGGAGTGCAGTTTTTGATGGCGGGATGTATGCCGGAGTATGCCCGAAAGGAGAAAAAATGGACGGACAGAAAAAGAAAACCATTGTGCTGATCGCTTTTTACAATGTCAAGGCGCTCGGCGTGCGCTATCTTGAGGGCGCGCTTGAGCGTGCAGGCTATCGTGTAAAACTGATTTTCTTCAAGGGCTTCAACAGCCAGAATCCCCAGGTTGCTACTGAAAAGGAAATTTCGCTCTGTATCGAGCGGATTCGGACGGAAAATCCCCTGTTTGTCGGCTTGTCGGTGATGAGTTCGATGTATCTGGAATCGGTGGAGAAGCTGGTGGATGCGCTGCGCGCGCTGGATATGCCGCTTGTGTTCGGCGGCGCGTTTGCCTCCATGTTTCCGGAACGCTTTTTAGACGCGCCCAACCGTTTTGTCATCCGCGCGGACGGCGAGATTCCCATGACCAAGCTTGCCGCAGCGCTTGAATCCGGCGCGGATTATACCTCGATTCCGTCGCTTTGCTACCGGGACGGAGACGGCAAAGCCGTAGTCAATGAGATCGGGGACATTTTGGAGGACATCGACGGCTACGGACTGCCGGTCATTCATTCCAAAGAGGCCTGCTACATCGAGCACGATACGCTTTCTGAGGGCGATCCGCAGCTTTCCTCGCCGAGCTATGAGGTGATTGCCTCGCGCGGTTGTCCGTTCACCTGTTCGTACTGCTGCTGCGTGAATCTGCACCGTATGTTCCCAAAAGAGACAAAGTATGTCCGCACCCGCTCGGTTGAGAGCGTAATTGCCGAATTAATTGAGGCGAAAAAACAAATGAAGAATTTGGTTTTCGTCCATTTTTACGATGAAATTTTTCCCAATACGCCCGGTTGGATCGACCGGTTTATCGTAGAGTATAAAAAACACATTCATCTGCCGTTTACCATTTGGTCGCATCCGAAAATGGTTCGAGAGGACGAACTGAAGAAGCTGGTTTCAGTCGGTCTTACCGAGGTGATTATGGGCATTCAATCCGGTTCGCCCTATATTCGCAAAGAGATTTTTCATCGGTTTGAAACGCAGGAGGACATCATTGAAGCGACTCGGATTATTCGTCGCAGCGGCGTGTTCTGGTCTAGCTATGATTTTATGCTGCAGCATCCGTTTGAGAAAATTGAGCATTTAAAGGAGACTTATGCGCTTGTGCGCGAGCTTGCCATGCCGCTTGAGCTTCAGCTGCATGGGCTGAACTTCCTGCCCGGCACGGACATTGTGGAAATGGCTATTGAGCAGGGACACATTACCCGCGAGGAAATGGATACGATCATGTATGCGCCGATGAAGGCGCAGTTCGACGCCTATTGGAAGCGGGAGGACGAGCGGGAGAGCAGACTCTGGTACCGTCTGATTTATTGCCTGCAGTTTAAAGACTGCCGGAAAAAGTGCGATTTGTACGCACAGGATATCGACCGGTATGAACAGGCGATCGACGCCATGTATTTGAAATGTGAGAAGCGCGCGAAGTACCGCTACTACTATAAAAAAGGCCGTGTGGTGCTGCGCAGCCTGAGAATGAGGTTGTTCAAATGAAAATACTTGCTGAAAATCAGACCGGCGCGCCGCGGAGTCAGGCCGATCCCTTTGCGCTTTTGGAAAACGGCCGGTATTATATTTACGCTACCGGGCGGGACGGCGTACATCTGTATGAAAGCGACCGCCTCGGCGATTTTACTTACAGCGGCGTCTGCTATCGCCGCGAGGGGTGGAATGAGTATTGGGCGCCCGCAGTTATAAAACTCGGCGGAAAGTTTTATATGTATTATTCGGCAAAGCCGGAGAATGAACAGGACGCGCATTTTCAGGCGCTGGCCGTCGCGCAGGCGGACAGTCCGGCAGGTCCGTTTACCTATATCGGTCAATTGGCCGAGCCCTTTTCGATCGACGCGCATCCCGTGCTCTATCACGGCGAGCCTTATCTTTTCTACTCGGTCAACGACACAAACTGCGAGCGTGTGGGTACGCTGATTGTGCTGGATAAGCTGACCTCGCCCGACCGGCTTGAGGGGAAGCCGGTCGTGGCGGTACGCCCCACGCTGGATGAGGAAATCTTCAAGCGCGACCGCTTTCGTCCGGGTGAGCATTGGCATACGCTCGAGGGCGCGTGCTATCTCTGCCGTGACGGCGTGCATTATCTGATGTACAGCGGCAGCGCGTATACGAATACGACTTATTTTGTCGGCTATGCCACAGCGAAAGGCGATCCGGAAGACATGCGGGCGCTACGGTTTGGCAAAGTGCCGGATGAACGCACCTATGCGCCGCTGCTCTGCCAGAATGATTTTGTGGAGGGCACCGGACACAACTCCACCGTTTCGTATGCAGGCAGGGAATGGATTGTTTATCACGGACGCGACCGTCTGCCCGGCGCAGACCGTGTTATGCGCGCGGATATTTTGCAGATTGAGGACGGAAAGCTCTCTGTCAAGATCACGCCGTAACGGCTTTTTGAACCTTTGCGCATAAGGCGGCATGAGTACGCGCTCCCTTTGGGGCGTCAGCGCGCGCGTGCCGTCAAAGGCGTGCGGGTATGCGCCCCCGAAGGGGCGCCAATATGTGAACGCCTCATCGCGAGGCGCCGATTCAAGGGGCGAGCGCGCCTGATTGCCCGGAAACCAGGGGCTTCGCCAGTATAAAATGCCCGGTCGGACTGTAGTTCGACCGGGCATTTTATACTCTTTATTCGTATGAAAAGTCTGTGTTTAGTCTACGACAACGCTCCAACCGTCGGGGCCTGCGATTTCGCCCTTTTGGATCCCGGTCAGCGTGTCGTACAGCTTCTGCGAGACCGAGCCGATTTCACCGCCGTTGATGACCATTTTCATTTCGCCGTCGTACAACTCGCCGACCGGAGAAATGACCGCCGCGGTGCCCGTGCCGAATACTTCTTTCAGCTTTCCGGCTTTGTGCGCTTCAATGACCTCGTCGATGGAGATCTTGCGCTCGTTTACGGTATAGCCCATCTTGCGTAAAAGCTCAATGGAGGAAGCGCGGGTAACGCCGGGCAGAATGTTTCCGTCTTCAAGCGAGGGGGTGGCAACTTCGTCGCCGATAACGAAGAACACGTTCATTGCCCCAACTTCGTCTATGTATTTGCGCTCTACGCCGTCCAGCCAGAGCACCTGAGAGTAACCCATTTTTTCCGCTTTCTGCTGACCTTTCAGCGAGATGGCGTAATTGCCGCCGATTTTGGATGCGCCGGTACCGCCGCGAACAGCGCGCACATAGTCGCGCTCCACAAAAATTTTGACGGGTGCAAGACCGTTTTGATAGTAAGAGCCGACCGGGGAAAGAATAATTAAGAACATGTATTCGGTCGAGGGATGCACGCCGAGCTGAGGCTGGGTGGCGATGATGAACGGACGGATATAGAGCGCCGTTCCCTCTTTTTCCGGAATCCAGTCGCTGTCGGTTTTTACAATGGCTTTCAGCGCCTCCAGCACATCCTCATTCGGAATTTGCGGAATACAGAGACGGTCGTTTGTGTTGGCCATGCGCTCGATATTTTTCTGCGGGCGGAAGAGCAGTACGCGTCCGTCTTTGGCACGGTAGGCTTTCAGCCCCTCAAACATTTCCTGCGCGTAATGGAACACCATCGCGGCCGGAGACAGAGAGAGATTGGCAAACGGGACGATGCGCGCGTCATGCCAGCCCTGACCCTCGGTGTAATCCATGACAAACATGTGGTCGGTGTAATATTTTCCGAAGCCGAGCTTGTCCGGATCCGGCTTTGCCTTTTTCTCCTTGGTAAGCTCGTATTTGATGTTAAGCACAGTAAATCCCTCCAGTGTGTAAAGTTCAGATTTATATCCCATTTTACACGACTTTTGCCTGCTTTGCAATAGCAAACGAAAAATTTTTAGCCTATGGCAAAAATACGCCCGCCTACTTGTTTTTTTTGTATGCGGATGGTACAATATAGTAAATTGTAGGATTCGGCGGAATGCAGTGTGAAAAAAGCTTTCGCTGCATATGAAACGCGGGTGATGCCGCGGCTTTGGGAGTTGTATTTGAGCGAATTTTGTTTTGACGCCGACTCGCGGCAGGCGGGCGTGCGTCTGCGCGATTTTTTGCGAAGAGAGGCGGGCATATCGCACGGCCTTTTGACCGAACTGAAGCGCACGGGCGGCATTTTTGTAAACGGCGCGCCGGTCACTGTCCGCTATCTGCTTTGCGCGGGCGACCGGGTTGCGCTTCGCCTTGACGAGACGGCGGCGGATGCGCTGATTGCCGCGCCGGGCGGGGGCGAGATTTTATTTGAGGATGCGTATGTGATGGCGGTCAACAAGCCGCCGAATATGCCGACGCACCCATCCCGCGGGCATTTTGCCGATACGCTGGCAAACCGGGTCGCCTGGTTGATGGCCGAGCGGGGAGCGTCTTTCGTTTTCCGCGCTGTGAACCGGCTGGACAGAGATACAAGCGGCGTTGTGCTGATTGCAAAAAATCGTTTCGCGGCGGATCGCTTTTCGCCAGCGCGGCTTGCGGGCGGCTATGAAAAAACCTATATTGCGATTTGTCAAAACCATATGCCGCGCGGGTCGCAGACGGTACAGAGCTATATCCGGCGCGAAAGTCCGGATTCGATCCGGCGCGTTTCGTGTCCGGGGGGCGCTGCCAGCGAGTTTGCCTGCACCCGGTATGAGGCGGTTGCCGATGTTGGCGGCTGTTCTGTTGTGCGCTGTTTTCCGGTGACCGGGCGCACGCATCAAATTCGCGTGCATTTGTCCTCGCTCGGGTATCCGATTGTGGGGGATACGCTGTACGGCGGCGGGGACGCGATGCAAAGACAGGCGCTGCATGCGCTTCGTCTGCGCTTTATCCATCCGTTTTCTGGCTCTATGGTGCAGATTTCGGCGCCGCTTCCGCGCGATATGGCGGATTTTATCAAAAAGGAAAGGGAAAGAGATACCCGTGAATAAGGTAAAACGCTTTATTTCAAAAAATGTTCCGTGCTTTGCGCTCGTTTTATATACGCTTTTTTTGATTGCGGTCGCGGTGAAGATTGCCGCATCGTGCTCTGTCGGCTTTGCCGATTTCTTTAATCGCTATATTTCCTCGGTATTTCGGGCGATTTGCGGGCATATCACTTCGATTTTCCCGTTTTCGCTGGCCGAAACCGTGATAATTTGCGCTTTGCCGGTCGGGGTTTGGTTCGTTTTATACTATGTGCGTGTGTTGGCTGAAAACGGCAAAACTGCACGGGTTTTTGCCGGTCTTATCGCCCTTGTAACTTTCTTTTATTCTTCCTTTGTTTTGAATTATGCCACCGGCTATGACGGCGCGCCGCTGGAAGAAAAAATGAACATTGAGGCGGAGACGCCTACGGCTGAAGATTTGTACAACGCCTGCGCTTATACGCTCGCGCAGGCCAATGCGCTTGAATCTAAGGTTTCGTTTGATTCGACAGGAGCCTCCCGTATGCCGTATGATTTTTCGGAAATGGTGAAAAAACTGAACGAGGCGTACGATACGCTGTATGCGGAATATGCGTTTCTTTCCCCGCTGCACACAACGGTAAAACAGATCGCGCTCAGTCGGCCGCTGACCTATACGCATATGTCCGGATTTTATACGTTTTGGTCGGGCGAGGCCAATGTCAACGTCAATTATCCGGATTTTATCATTGTGTATACCACCGCGCACGAGATGGCGCACCAGCGCGGGATTGCGCCTGAGGATGAGGCCAATTTCATCGCGTTTCTGGCCTGCGCCGCGTCGGACGATCCGTATATTCAATACTGCGGCTATGCGAATTTGTTTGAATATCTCGGCGGCGCGCTGATTTCGGCGGACGCCGAGCTTTACCGCAGCCAAATCGCGCCGTTTGTCGGGCGCGGGCTTGCCGGGGAATATATCGCGTATTCCGAGATGTTTGAGCCGTATGCGGACAACGCTGCGGCCGACGTGTCGGACGCGGTCAACAATGCCTATCTTGTGTCGCAGGGACAGTCCGAGGGGACGAAGAGCTACGGGCTGGTCGTCGATCTTGCGACGGCTTATTTGAAAACGCAGTACTGATGCGTTCGCCTGTACATTGACTTTTTCATCTATTTTTCGCTCTGCGGAATGTGCGGCGGCGTGCGCGGCAATACTTTGGTTTTAGGAGGCGGCATATGAAAAAAAGAAGTCTTGCGCTTTTGCTTGCGTTTTTTCTTGCACTGTCGCTTTTGCCGGGGCTTGATGCGGCTGACAGCCATATTTCCCTGTTTATCGGAGACGGCATATGGGAGGGAGACGCGCGCGCGCCGTTTATTGAGAGCGACGGACTGCGTTTGATTCCCGTCTCCGCGCTCGGCGCGCTGCCCGGCATGGAGATCACAGTCTCCGAGCGGCTGGGTTCGGTGCTCATTGAGCGCGGGGAGATCTATCTTTCGCTCAATTTGGAATCGGGAACTGCTCTGAAATCGGACGGCAGCATATCCGAGCATCCGATATACCGCTATGGCGGGGAACTGTATATTTTGCCGGATCAGGTGTGCGACGTATTTGGGCTTACATTTGAAACCGCCTATGCGGCCGACGGATTTTTGTCGGCGAGACTGAGCGATGGCACGGAACTGCTCAGTTTTGAGGAATTGCTTTCCGTGTATTCAGGCATTTCGGAGGGCGCTGAAAGCGTTTTACTGTCGGTTCCGAATGGACGGACGGCTTCGGGCGTATTTATGCATCCCGTGCTTTTGATGCCCACGGCGGGCAGCGTCGGCGCGCTCTGCGAGGCGCTTGGCGCGCATCGGGCGACTTTTGCGCTGGCGCCCGGCGATGTGGAAAAATATGCGTCGGTATTGCCGACAATTTATGCAGCCGGGCATACGGTCGCCTGGTATATGGATTCGGCCTATGTTTTGGGTGAGCGGCCGCTGAAAACGTTTATCGACGAGATGGCGCAGGCCAACACCTATCTGTTTGCACTGCTCGGAAAGACCGCGCGCGTATACGTTTCGATTGAGCTTTACTCCGCCGTGCCGGAAATCGACGGCTATTATAAAAAATCCTGCCGTATGAATCTGATCGCCGAGGATTTGGAGAATGAACGGGTGGTCAATATGACGCTTTATGATTCTCCGATGTACGGGATCTATAATTTTTCGCTGAGCGGCGACCATGACAGCCGTCGGCTTTACGCGGATTTTTTCCGAAAATTTGACGCATATACCACGCTTGTGTCCATGCCGCTGTCTGAAGCGGCGTCGGGGCAGTGATAGTATCGGGAGGGCTTATGGAAAAACAAAAACGAAAGATTTTGATCGTCGAAGACGAAAAAAACATCGCGCTGCTGCTGTCGTTCAATCTGAATAAGGCGGGTTTTGAAACCGAGTGTGCATATGACGGCGAGGAGGGGCTTCGCCGCGCGCTGCTTGGACAGTACGACATTGTTCTGCTGGATATTATGCTGCCGAAGCTCGACGGATTTAAGGTTCTCGAGGGGGTGCGGACGCGCAGCGACGTCCCTGTTATTATGGTGACGGCGCGGGATGATGAAAAGGACAAGATCGCGGGACTTGAAAACGGCGCGGACGATTATATCACAAAGCCTTTCTCGGTGAACGAGGTCATCGCGCGCATTCGGGCGAATATCCGCCGCCATAAGGACGAGGTAATCAGCGCCGACGCGGACGGCAGCGGCGTACTCAGCGTACGCAATTTGTCGGTTGACCGCAATCGGTATGTCGCACGCAAGGGCGACCGGGAGCTTGAGCTTTCCAAAAAGGAATACGATCTTCTGCTCTTTTTGATGCAGAATATCGGCAAGCCCTTTTCGCGCGAGGAATTGCTCGGAAAGGTGTGGGGCTACGGCGATTATATCGGGGATGTAAACACGGTGGACGTCACCGTTTCCCGCCTTCGCAAAAAGCTGGAAGATGACCCCTCGGCGCCTGATTATTTGCTGACCAAGCGCGGCGTGGGTTATTACATCCAATAGGTGCGGTATGTACAGAGGACTGTATTTTAAAATCATTTTGATCCTCGTTCTGTTTATTCTGATCGTCATGAGCGTTGTGGGCGCCGTTCTGGTTTCCAGCGTATTGAATTACTATAACAATGAATTTTCCGAGCGTATGGAAGAAAATTTCGGCACGGACACGCAGCTGTATATCTATTTAAAAAATGCGATTGACGACGCCGAGGGAGACGAGTATTCCGTACAGCAGAAAACGATTCTGACCTCGTACAGTTCGCGTCTCGGCATTGACGACTACCGGAATTTTTATATTCTGGATCATGAGGGGCGCTTTTTGGCCGGAAGCGATTCCGCCGGCGGAAATAGTCTTGCCATGACGCCAAATCTTTTGACCGCGCTTTCCGGCAGTGTCGGAAATGCGCGCGGCCAGGGATCGGAGTATGCCGATTATGCCGTTCCGGTGCAGGGCGAGGATACCTCCTGCATCATTTACATCAAGGATACGCAGGCCGAGCTTCAGGAGGTCAACTGGATGCTCTTCGCCATCATTTTGCAGGCGCTTTTTGTCGGTTTGATTATCGCGATGACGCTTTCCTTTTTCTTAGCGCGCGCGATCTCGCTTCCGCTTGCAAGACTGACGGAGGGCGTACAGCGCGTCGCGGAGGGCGATTTCCGAGAAAAGATCAGCATACATTCCAATGATGAAATCGGCGTGCTGACCGAAAATTTCAATCGGATGAGCAGTATGATCGAAGAGAACTTGGACGAGATCAACGGCGAGCGCGAAAAGCTGGAAACGGTACTCTCCTGTCTGCGGGATGCGGTTGTGACGTTCGGCGAGGACGGCAAACTGCTGCAAATTAACGCTGCGGCCGAAAAGCTGTTTGCCGACGTAGATCGCGGAAGTCTGTCGCTCGACTACATTTTCAGTCTTATGCGGTATGACAAGGGCAAGATTGATTTGGATCTTGAGGACAGCGGAGGCGTTCCTGCCGTTGAATATAAGGACTGCGTGTATGAATTGTATTTCGGAAATATACGCTACCGCGATACCGCGAGGATGCGCGAGGGCGTGATTCTGGTCATTCACGATGTGACGCAGACCTTTGCGCTGGATCGGAGCCGCAGGGAATTCGTGGCGAACGCCTCGCATGAATTGCGCACGCCGCTGACGACGATCCGTATGGTCATTGAGGCTCTGGAAGCGGATGAAAGCGTGACCGCAAACGAGACCAACCGCAGTTTTCTTTCCATGGCGGAGACCGAAAGCACGCGCATGGAAATGCTGATTAAGAACTTACTGACGCTTTCCCAGCTTGACAGCCGGACTATGCAGTTCAATGCGCGGCCGTTCAATATTACCGAGTCTTTGGAATATATCGCCAATACACTCGCGGTCAATGCGTCCGCCAAGGGGCATACGCTTACGTTTGAGGGAACGCATACGCCGCTGACGATTTGCGGAGACAAGATCCGCATCGAGCAGATTATTATCAACATCACGTCCAATGCGATTAAATATACGCCGGACGGCGGAGAAATACGCCTGAGTCTTGCCGATCGGGGAAACGCCGTGGACATTGCGATCCGCGATAACGGCGTCGGTATCCCGAAAGAGGATCTTCCGCATCTGTTTGAACGCTTTTATCGGGTGGAAAAGGCGCGCAGCAGCGATAAGGGCGGGACAGGCCTCGGCCTTGCCATCGCTCGGGAATTTGCAAAGGCGCACGGCGGATCGATTTCGGTGGAAAGCGAGGTTTCGGTTGGCACGACATTTACCGTAACGCTTCCGAAAGAGGGAAAAATTTCATAAAAAACGTCTGGCTTTTTGCATCATAACGGAGGAAAAAGATGAAATCTTATGTCGGCCGCACAATTGAATATGCAAAGACCGGCGCGATTTTACTGCTTACCGTGACGATGCTGCTGTTTGCCGCGCTGTATATCGGCGGCGCACAGTTTGCCGCAGGCACGGCGGCGGATACTGCGGCGCCGCTGTCCGGCGGCGCGGTGCCTGCTGGCAAAGAATATACTTCTGTGCCGGCTTTATTTGAGCGCGGCCTGCTTTTTACGGAATTTGCCGCAGTTTCGGATGGAGGGGGCAGCGTCGGCGCGTTCGGCTTTGAACCGGCGGCTCGTGCCGTTTATTCCTTTGCGCTCCAGGCGGTGCATGACAGTCTTGCCGCCGGCGCCGAGATCACCGAGATCACGGAAGCGGAGTTTTGCGCTTCTGCATCCGGGCGTCATGTGTATCTTCAATTTCCATCCGCACTGCCGTATCAGATTCTCTATGCGCTGACCGGAGAGGCGGTTTCAGCCGCCAAAACGGACGCTTTTACGGTAGAGCGGCTGTTTTTGCGCGTTTTTGAAGATGGAGAGGCGATTTTGTATACGAGCGGGCGCGGGCAATACCGCCGTGCCGCTGCCGGCGCGTGGGTCAGCTTGATCGAACTCGGCCTGCTTGCGGCCGATGATCGTCTTGAACCGGTGGAATTTACAGAGTCTGGCATTGCGCTTTGCGAAAAATCGCCGGCGGTTTATCCGGTATCTCTGACGCGGGGGGGCGCGTTCGGAATGGATAACGCCGCTTACCGCGCGATATTGTATCTTCTTGGGTACAATCCCGACCGCGAATCGGCGGCGTATTTGCCTGGGACGGTTCGCACGATCGTGGAACCGCACGGAACGTTTTCGCTTTCCGATACGATGCTGGTTTATTCCGCCGCGAAAGACAGCGGAATTCCTATTGCGGACTTTTTGAGCGTGGTGAAGAGCGAACTGGATGTGGGGCTGTATGACACGCTGGAAGCCGCCGCGCAGATGGCGGAGCGTCTGCGGGAGATTGCGCCGATGGCGTTCGGCGGCGCGGCTGGTTATTTTGTCAAAGACGTGTATCGGGACGGCGATGCATATACCGTCATTTTCGGATATGAATTGAATTCTATTGAGATAACCGGCGCGGCGCTCCCCTATTTTGCCAAAATCACAGTGCAAAACGGTCGATTTAAGCGCATAGAGGCGCGCGGACTGCTTTGCACACAGGGAAGCTACCGCAACACGCTTTTTCCGTCCGGCTGGTGTTACCGGTATGCCGCCGAGGAAACGAATATTGAGGCGATTCGTCTGATTTATCCGGCTGTCAAAGAGTCGGTTGCAGAACGGAATGCTTCGTGGTATATTCGTGAAAGTGAGGCCAAACGTGAACTGGAAACAGGTTAAGACGCTTTTGATTGTCGTCCGTTTGGCAGTCAATATGCTGCTTTTATATATGGCCGCGATGTTTT
>CATYXQ010000046.1 GCA_958414825.1 uncultured Eubacteriales bacterium
CCTCACATTCTCTTTTCATATGCCTGTGGGAAATTTTAAAAAAATTTAGGTTACAGCCTACGCAATACGGAGCATCAAGCTTTTCTTTACAGCATCGGCGACAAACTTCAAACCGCTGAACTTAATGCAATCCTCGGCAATCCTTCGTATTGGTTCCGGCTAATTATGTTCCCATTACAGTCATTCATTACCAATCGAAAACTGGATAGAATCCATAATATCATAAACTAGATCTGCGTTATCAATGTCTAAGCACAATATAAAATGATATATATACGCCTCTGATACCTGCACATAACAGTCATATTCTATCGCATGGTAAGTCGGCGCTTCGACACGTCGCAGCCAATAATTGTGGCCTGCATCTTCTGTTATACCCTCCTCTACACCAGGAGTTCCTTCAGGAAAACAAACAAACGGTTCATTCGTATACGATCCCGTATTATATATCGTGCTGAAAAGAAACTCGCCGAAAAATCCTTGATACATGCATCGTTCCGGACTAATCCCCGCTTTTACGACGCTGAATTCCGAATAATAATTATAACTGTCATCTTTTCCCGGCAATTCAGACCATGAAGCAGGCAATGCTATTTGTATATGAACATTCTCCGGCAGATCACCCTGTACCCAGCCCCCTATACCATTGGTTTGATATGGTGGTATACTATCCGGCTCTTCCATCCAAATAAGATTCTTCAGCATTACCGGTTTTAGCGGCTCATCTATCTTCAGTGGTTCCAGCGATTCCAACATCGGCGATATTTCTACGATAGAAGCCGTATTGCAAATTAATTCAATTGCAGTAAAATCCAAGTCATTTCCCTCGACATTAAAATGCAGCACATAATTTTCTGATATACGCACCAAACACCGATACATGGACTCAAACGTATTTTCAAATAATTGTATATAGTATTTCTCATTATCTGTAAACAGTTCTATTTCATGATAAAGAGGAAGCGAGGCGGGAACTATATTGTTCTGTATTAAAGTATCAAGCGTTGCATCTTCTGCCAATTGATATACACATAAAAGCGTAATGGTTTGACCATTGTGCTTTAGGGAACCTATTGCTTCATCTCTCACTGTATTTTCAGGCATTTCCATCGAGACAACAGCCTCAGCATAATCCTCTTTGTAACGTGCAATCCATTCTAAAGTATGTTTAACGATAAGTTTTCGAGAAAAAAGCAAATTATCACTGTCAGGCAGTTCGGTAAGCGACCAATTCGCCCCGCTCGTTACCGGCTCAGTCGTGCTGTCGGTTGACTCTGAAAAAATCTTCTCTGTAGATTCTGCTGTATATTCAGTTGTGGATTCAACGGTTAATTTAGCAGAATCCGCAGTATTCTCCGTCTCCATATGCACAGATTCACTTGTCGCAGCACTTTCTAAAGAATCAATCGTATGTACCGGAGACCTCGTATTACACGAAGAACAGAACATGCAAAACAAAACAAGCATTACCGCTAAAAATAACCGTTTCATATCGATTGACCTCACATTCTTTCGTAATACTCAGAAAACGCTTTAAGCCCTGCTTATGACGTGATAACCAAGTTCATGGAATCTATTACTTCATAAATTAAATCTGCCATATCCAAATCAACGCAAAAATCAAAATTTACAACATATGTATCGGAAAGTCTGGCATATGCGATATATTCTACCGCATGATGCTCTTTAATATCTGTGCGGTAGAGTACATACGGAGTATTTCCCTCCATTACGCCAACATAAACTGAATTTTCCGGATACCGATAATTATATGGAACCATTCGATTCATTTTATAATGAAAATCTGCATCAAGTTTAATATCTTTATCCGTCTTCACTAATAAAAATTCCCCTATATATGGATAATCGCACCGCTCAGTTTCCGGAGCGATTGCATATTCCGGAAAATCTTGCCTGGCATACATATTATTTCCTACATCTATTTCATGCCAGCTTTCCGGAAGTGCGAATTTCAAATATCCATTCAATTCAGACTGCTCTAACCATTCATGATAGCTGACAATGTATATCTTTGGTATCTCAATAAACTTTAAATTTTCTGATTCCGTATTTGAGATAGCCTCGGGATTATGATATTGTATATCCCCAGTCAATTCTACCGTATCTAAAGCCGTAATGATAGAATCCAAGTCTGCCGACTCTACTCCTTCTACAGAAAAATAAAACATATAATTTTCTGATACACGTATATAGCAAAAAAAATCAAAGTCTCCGTCGCCATTCGTACTCGATGAAGTATCTTGAATGATAAAATAATCCTTTCCGCTGTTCGTAGTCCCCTCAAAGCATGATTTAAAACCAGGTAAAATAGAAAGTTGCCAATATTTTGAGATCATATGAAGGTTTACTTTTTCCTCGCGACTTACTTCATATAAACCTCTTTGATTATATGAAGAACCATATTGCTCAGACGAAAGAAGCCATCGTTGTGGAATCTGTATACAAATACGAAAAGGATTGTCCTCAGAAGTATCCACTTTCATACCTCGACGCCAAAGCCATTGATATCGAGGATAAATTAACGTAATCGGTGTTTCACATAAAACGATTTCATCCGGTTCTACAGGCGAAATTGCAGGCTGTGACTCGGTTAATATATGCTCCGTTATCAAAGAAGTAATTTCTGTATTCTCAGCAGTAGAAATTTGTGTAGATAAATCGGTTGCAGCACTTTCTGAAGAATCAATCGTATGAATCGGAGGTTTTGTATTACAGGAAGAAAATGCAAAGCAAAAAAAGACGAAAATAGTCAAAATGAACAACCGTTTCATACCGATAAACCCCACATTCTTTTTTGTAATACTCAGAAAATTTTACATTCTCCAAATATTTCATATGTAAAAATCAGCCAACCAAAATAGAAAAAACGACTCGCATATTCGGCATAATTTAGCGATGTAACACTTTTCCAAACTTATTTCGATATAATCATAACACATATATCACAATTTTGCAACATTTAATCGAATATTGCAAAACAACTTTTTTAATCCTCCGAGAACCAATATAAACAAAAAGCTTATAGGGACGTATTGCCGTTTTGCGGCAATACGTCCCTATAAGCATAAATCCAATTTGCGCGGACGCAGTCGCATACTTCATTTCCATTCAGCAGACTGCATCTCAGTTTTCCGTCAATTCATAAAGCTGAAGCAGCCTGTCCTCAATAACGGTTTTACGATCGTCCAACTCTGCCGCGCGCATATAATCGCTGGCAGCAGATCCATAGAGTTCCTCAGTGACCGCGCAGAGTTCACTTTCCAATTCTTCAATCTCTTTGCGCCATGCGGCCAATTGCCGTTCGCCTTTACGCCGCTCGGCGGCTTCTTTTTTTCGCTGCTGATAACTGTTTTCTTTCTCGGACAAAATCCCTTGTTCAGGTTCCGCCGCTGCGCGCATCGCCGCTTCGGGTGAAAACAAATATTCACGCTTTTCCCGATAAGCCGCATAAATGTCGGCGTCCAACGCATTCGGCGTAAAATCAAAACTTGCACAGGGCGAGTCCGGCGGCAGGATTTCAATCATGCGGGTGGCAAGCTGCCGGATAAAATACCGGTCATGCGAAACACAGATCAGCGTTCCCTCAAATGCGGCAAGCGCGTGTTCAAGCGCTTCCCTCGAGGGGATGTCCAGATGATTGGTCGGCTCGTCCAAAATCAGCAGATTCACTTTGGATAAAATCAATTTTGCCATAGTCAAGCGCGCACGTTCACCGCCGCTCAACGCCGAAACAAGCTTTTGCGTATCCTCATAATCAAACAAAAACAAAGCCAAAGCACTGCGAATCTCATATTCCGTAAGACGAGGATATGCATTCCAAAGCTCATCCAGCACCGTAGACTGCGGATCCAGATTTTGATTTTCCTGGTCATAATAGGCCGCTTTGATATTTGCACCGATCTCAACCGTTCCGCCGTCCGGCTTTTCACGGCCGACAATGATTTTCATCAGCGTAGATTTTCCGCAGCCGTTTGGACCGGCAAAAAAGACGCGCTCCCCTTTTTTTATCAAAAAGGACAGATGATTAAACACAACTTTCCCGTCAAAAGATTTCGACAAATTATCGGCCAAAACCACCTCATTTGCGCCGCCCGGCGCTCCCTTAAAGGACAGACGTATAGATTTTAGTTCCTCCGGCGGTTTTTCCACCTTTTCCATGTGCTTGATATAGTTTTCTTTCGCGCGTATGGTGACAAAATTCCGCTCCTGCCCCCACCGACGCTGTTGTTCGATTATAGATTCCACGCGCGCAATTTCTTTTTGCTGAAGATTGTATTTTTTCAGTTCGGCCGCACGGTTTTCCTCACGCTGTTTCTGAGCGGCGCTGTAACCGCCGCTGTACAGCTTTGCGGTATGCCGTTCAATATGCAGCGTCTTGTTCGTCACGCGGTCCAGAAAATATCGGTCATGCGAGATAACAAGCACCGTATTTTTATATGCGGAAAGGAATCCCTCCAGCCAAACGATGGTCTCTGCATCCAAATGATTGGTAGGTTCATCCAGCATCAAAAGATCGGGCTCGGAGGCAAGCAGCCGCGCAAGCGCAAGCCGAGTGCGCTGCCCGCCGCTGAGTCTTCCCACAGGCAAATCCATCATCTGCGAATCAAAACCCATTTTTTCAAGGATGCTCCGGCATTTACCTCGGAAATACTGTCCGCCGTCCCGCGCAAAGCGAAGGCTGAGTTCGCTAAGTTCCGCAGCAATCGCCGCATACGCTTCGGAAGTCGTATCCTTGCGCTGTGCCAACGCATGTTCCAGTTCACCAAGCCGCTGCTCGTCTCGCAAAAGTTCCGGAAAGGCCAGATACATATGCTCAATCGCACTTTCGCCGCCGCCCTCTCCGGCAAAATCGGCATTTTGCTGAAGCAAGCCGATTCGCTTGCCGCGGGACAGATAAACCGCGCCGCGCTCGACCGTATATTCCCCGGTAATCAGCTTAAAAAGCGAGGTCTTCCCCGCACCGTTCACCCCGATAATGCCCAAACGATCTCCCTCGTTAACCGAGAAAGAAATATCCTGTAAAACCGTAGTTGTGCCGAACTGCAACGTCAGATCGGTCACGCTTAAAATAATCATGTATTCACGCCCTTAAAAGCTCTTTCAAAAATAATATAACATAAATAGCGGAATGTGTCAAATGTAGAAAAATTTCTCCATTATAATTTTTCCTTTGCTTGGAACACTATACACAGATATTGCAAGGAGGGATAAAAATGCATAAGAAAAAGACAAATAATCTGACCGGCGCGGCCATTACAGGCATGATGGTAGGCGCTGCCGTCGGCATGGTTGCCAAAGGAATGATGACGCCGAAAAAGCGCAAGCTTTCGCACAACGCGGGACGTGCGCTGGATGCGGTGGGCGAAGTCATGCAGAGCGTTTCCGCGTATCTGCGTTAAGTGCAAAACCGGGCAGACTCTCCCGCAAGGGAAAGCCTGCCCGGTTTTGTCTGCTGAGAATCAGAAGTTCCCAACAATAGCGGCAGTCATATCCGGCTTCTGCGGACTGCGCAAAACTTTCAGAAAAGCAAAAAAGTCCAATAACCGTAAAGGTTACTGGACTTTTTTGCGGCGACATCTGAACCGATCGCCAAAACTGGCTGGGGATGAAGGATTTGAACCCTCACAAACAGAGTCAGAGTCTGTCGTGCTGCCATTACACAAATCCCCAATATTTTCCGATTTTCTGCAACGGATTTATTATAGCAAAGACACACAAGCTTGTCAAGTATATTTTTGCAAAAAGAATCGCTCTTTATACCTTATATTTTAAAAATTTTACGAAACCAGAATAACTGCGGCCGATCTATCGATTTTCCGTGGCGCTTCGCTTTTTATCTATTTACTTTTTGATAGAAATAAATTATACTATGTATAATATGAGTCAGCTATGAATCAATAAAAAGTAAAACAACAGGGGGAATAAATATGCCTGTACTTCACTTCCCGTTCGGAAAAGAAAGCCTTTCGCTCGACATCCCGGCGCACCGACTGACCGGCGTGCTGGAATCCAGCCTGCATACCTATACGCCTGAAGCATCCGAGGAAGCGCTTGTGCGCGCGGCCATGGAAAGCCCGATCGGCACGCCGCGCCTTGAAGAACTCGCACGCGGCAAAAGCAAAGTGGTCATTATCGCAAGCGATCATACCCGTCCTGTCCCCTCCAAGGTCATCATTCCGTTTATGCTGGAAGAAATTCGGCGCGGCAATCCGGCGGCCGAGGTCACGCTGTTGATTGCCACGGGATGCCATCGCGGCACTACGCGCGAAGAACTCATCGCAAAATTCGGCGAAGAAATTGTCCGCCGCGAAAAAATTTATATCCATGACTGCGACGAAACTGAAAAATACACCGACATCGGCACACTGCCGTCCGGCGGGAAATGCATTATCAACAAACTGGCCGCAGAGGCCGACCTGCTCCTTGCCGAGGGCTTCATCGAACCGCACTTTTTTGCGGGGTATTCCGGCGGCCGCAAAAGCGTACTGCCGGGCGTATGCTCCCGCACCACCGTGCTGGCCAACCACTGCGCGGAATTCATTGACAGCAAGTACGCGCGCACCGGCATCATTGAAAACAATCCGATTCATAAGGACATGGTCTGGGCCGCACGGAAAGCCAACCTTGCCTATATCGTCAATGTAGTCATCAACGCGGAGAAAAAAGTAGTCTATGCAGTTGCCGGAGATGCGGAAGCCGCGCATGAAGCCGGCTGCGCGTTTCTCTCCCGCTATTGCGGTGCCCAAACCGATGAGGCGGACATTGTTATTTCAACCAACGGCGGATATCCGTTAGATCAAAACATTTATCAATCGGTCAAAGGCATGACGGCCGCCGAAGGGGCGGTGCGCCGGGACGGCGTTATTATTATGATCGCCTCGGCGGAAGACGGTACGGGCGGAGACGAATTTTACAACTGTATGCGGCAAAAAGAGGATCCCGCCGAAATCTATACCGACATCATGCGCCGCGGACGCGGCGAAACCGTAAGCGATCAATGGATGACGCAGATTTTATCCCGCATCCTGATGCGCGCGCGTATTATCTACGTTTCCAAGGCCGACCCGGAACTTGTGCGCGGTTATCATCTGATTCCGGCAACAACGCTCCAAGACGCTATGCGCCTCGCCGAAGAAATACTCGGCAATCCGAACGCATCTGTAATCGCGATTCCCGACGGCGTGTCGGTTATGGTGCAAAAAAAGTGAACAGAGAAATACAAGCACAACTTGACAAAGCCACAGCGCTGCTCAAAACGCAGAGCGCAACCTGCATTGTTTATTCGGACGAGCCATATATATACTTTGACCGCGGCGTACAGCCGCTTTTCAAAGCGCTCGAAGAAAAGCGGCTTAAAAATGCATATGTGGCCGACCGAGTCATCGGAAAAGGAGCGGCTATGCTGCTGGTTTACGGCGGAGCCGCCGCCGTACACGCAGAACTGCTCAGCATTCACGCAAAAGAATATTTTGACCGGCACGAAATCGAATACAGCTTTGACAAACTCTGCCCGTATATTCAAAACCGCGCAGGCAACGGCATGTGTCCGATGGAGTCAGCCGTGCTGAACATCGAAGACCCCGGCGCCGGCATCGCCGCGATGCGGCAAAAACAAAAGGAGCTTTCCGAAAAATGAAAATTGTCGTAGCCACAGATTCATATAAAGGAACCATCAGCGCAAGCGACGCCGCCGCAATCATCGCGGAAGCCTTTGCCGAAAAGCTTCCGCTGGCAAAAGTGATCAAAATGCCGATTGCCGACGGCGGCGAGGGAAGCACCGCCTGCTTTGTAGACGCCATGGGCGGCAATTTTATCGTCACGAACGTGAAAAACTGCTACTTTGAGGATACCAATGTGCGTTTTGGACTAATTGAGCGCGGAGAAACCGCGGTCATCGAAGTGGCGGAAACCGCAGGTCTTCATTTTGCCGAGGGACGCAAAAATCCTATGCTGACCACAACATACGGCGCAGGACAAATGATCGCCGCAGCGGCGGGACTTGGCGTCAAGCGGATATGGTTATGCCTCGGCGGCAGCGCGACAAACGACCTCGGTCTCGGTGCGGCCGCAGCGCTCGGCGTTCGTTTTATCGGAGCAGACGGTGAAGAAATGTTCCCGCTCGGCGGAACGCTGGACGAAATCTGCGACATTGATGTGTCCGCTGTCCCGGATAAAATCCGCGCGCTTGAAATCTCCTGCCTGTGCGATGTAAACGGAACGCTGACGGGCAAAACCGGTGCAGCGCGCATGTTCTCAGCGCAAAAAGGCGCTTCGCCCGAAATGACCGACATTCTTGAACACGGCGCCGAACATGTACAATCGCTTTTCCAGCGCGCACTCGGCACAGACGTCTCTTCACTTGCGGGCGGCGCTGCGGCTGGCGGCATGGGCGCTGGCATGTACGCGCTCTTCGGCGCATCGCTGCGGCGCGGCGTTGACGAGATCCTGTCCGCAGTCGGTTTTGACAACGCGCTTGCCGGTTGCGACCTCGTCATCACCGGCGAAGGACATGTGGACGCGCAAAGCGCCGCTGGCAAAGCCGTCGGCGGCGTACTCGCCGCCGCACGCCGGCAAAATGTTCCCGTGGCCGTCATCGGCGGCAGCGCCGCTCCCGGCGCCGCTAAATTGCTGGGCACGGACGCGGTATTTTCCACAGTATCGGATTTTTCCGATTTTGAAGCGGTTCGCCACAGCGCAAAAGAAAATTTGCGCGCCACAGCGCGCAGTATAGCCGCAGTAATGGCTGTTGCCGGCGGTCTGAAAACCGATCAATGATAAAAAGGCAAACTTTATGTAAAAAACTCCGCTTTTTTCTACATTGACTTTCCTTATTTTTTACTCTATCATTATAAGTAGCATAAGCAGAAAAATTTCAGCAAGCGGAGGAAACGGCAATGAAAGAGCTTTTCGGCAAAATGCCCGACGGAACCGAGATATACGCGCATACGATCACATCCGGCGATCTCAGTATCACCGTCATTGATTACGGCGGAGCCCTGCAAAAACTTGTACATAAGGGAACCGATATTGTCTGCGGTTATGACGACCTTGAGGGATACCTGAAAAACGGCGGCTGTCAGGGGGCGCTCGTCGGACGGTACGCCAACCGAATCAGCGGCGGAAAAATCACCCTGGACGGTGTAGAGTATCCGCTTGAACGAAACAACGGAGAAGCGCATCTGCACGGCGGTTCAAAGGGGTTTGACAAACGCATATGGACAATTGAGGAAACGCAATGCAAAGAATGCGGCGCACCGAAGCTTGTCTGCCGTTATACAGCGGCCGACGGTGAAGAGGGCTATCCCGGATGCCTCTCTGCCGTAGTTACCTATAAATTGCTGGACGACGCGCTGTCGATCGATTATAAGGCTACAACCGACAAGCCCACTTATGTTAATTTGACCAACCACGCCTATTTCAATCTGCACGGGGCAGGTACGGAAAGCGTACTGGATCATATCCTGCAAATCCATGCGGACAACACCACAGCGGTATCCGCGAAAACGTTGCTGCCTACGGGTGAGCATCCCTCGGTAGACGGCACCGCGTTCGATTTCCGCACGCCCAAAGCAATCGGAAAAGACATCGCCGACACCGGGCTCGAATATCCCGGCTATGACCACAACTTTATTTTAAACGACCGCGAAAAAGAAACTTTCGGCAAAAACGAACTTACCGTAGCGGCCAAAGTCAGCGTGCCGGAACGGGAAATGACGGTGCTGACCAACAAACCCTGCATTCAGATTTATACAGGAAATTTTCTCGGCGGTTCGTATCCTTTCAAAGGCGGTAAAAAACAACGAAAACATATGGCCGTCTGCTTTGAAACTCAGTATGAACCGGACAGTCCGTCGCACGGCGGCGCGCGGCTAAACCCCGGCGAAACGTATCACTTTATTACTGTTTTTAAACTGAAATAAGAGGCCGCCAATGATAGATCAAAGCATAAAAAAACTCGTGACATATGCGCTGGAACGCGGTCTGATTGCACCGGTCGATCGCGTATGGGCAACCAACCGTCTGCTGGAAGCGCTGAAAATCAGCGAATATTCGGAACCGGAAGAAAACTATACGAACGTCGATCTTGAAGAAACGCTCGGCGAGCTTTTAGACTACGCTGCGGCGCAGGGATTGATCGAGGAAAATACCACGCTTTGCCGCGATTTGTTTGACACGATGCTGATGGGATTGCTGACGCCCGCACCGCGTGAGGTCACCGATCTGTTCACGGCGCTCTACTCGCAGTCTCCGGAAGCGGCGACCGAATACTATTACAAGCTCAGCCAAGACACCGACTACATACGCACCTATCGCGTAAAAAAAGATCTGCGCTGGATCTATAAAAGCGAATTTGGAGATTTGGACATCACGGTCAATCTTTCAAAACCTGAAAAAGACCCGAAAGCGATCGCCGCCGCGCGGAACGCTAAAAAAAGCGCCTATCCGAAATGTGCGCTCTGCCGCGAAAACGAGGGATATGCCGGTCATCTGAACGCCGCTGCGCGTCAGAATCACCGCATTATTCCGATTTTCATCAACCATTCGCAGTGGTATCTGCAATATTCGCCGTACGTCTATTATAATGAACACTGCATTGCGTTTAACGGTGAACATACGCCGATGAAAATTGACCGCGCCGCGTTCGGCAAGCTGCTCGACTTTGTCACGCTTTTCCCGCATTATTTTCTCGGATCCAATGCCGATCTGCCTATTGTCGGCGGTTCTATTTTGAGCCATGACCATTTTCAGGGCGGTCGATATGAATTTGCCATGGCTAAGGCGCCGATTGAAAAAAAGACGCCCTTTGCCGGGTTTGAGGATATTGAGGCAGGAATTGTAAAATGGCCGCTTTCGACCATTCGCCTGCGAAGCGAAAACCGGGAACGCCTGATTGAACTTGCCGATCGTATTCTCTGCGCATGGCGCTCCTATACCGACGAGGACGCTTTTGTGTATGCCGATACAAACGGCGAGCCGCACAATACAATCACACCGATCGCGCGGCAGCGCGGGGAAACGTACGAACTGGATCTGGTATTGCGCAACAACATCACGACCGAGGAACATCCGCTTGGTGTTTACCACCCGCACGCCGAACTGCATCATATCAAAAAAGAAAACATCGGACTGATTGAAGTCATGGGACTTGCCGTACTTCCCGCACGTCTAAAACGGGAAATGGATCTCTTGAAAACCGCAATTCTTGCGGGAAAAGACCTGCGCGCGGACGAAACGCTTGAAAAGCACGCCGATTGGGCATATGCGTTCATGCGCCGACGTAAAGTTACAGCGGAAAATATCGACCGAACGATCGAAGAAGAAATCGGTCGGGTTTTTGCCGAAGTCCTTGTACATGCCGGCGTGTATAAATGTGATACGGAAGGGCGCGCCGCATTTGACAAGTTTATCGCTTCGGTAAATGCATAATCTGCAAAAATTACATTGTTCCGCTTTTTCAGCAGTCAAGCCGGGTTGGGGGTTCCCCAATCCGGTCTTTTTTTCAACAGTTCGTGTACTCGATGATCTTCCTTTTGAAATTTGGAACGCCTCTGTTTTTACTTTCATTTCGTGCACGCCCCAGCACAGTTGACAAATTCTGCTTTTAGCGTTATAATAAAGAAACCCTATAGCGAAGCTATACCGGACTTTTCTCATAAATCGTTCATTTGTATATCTCTTTCTTTTTTGTCCGGGTAAATTTAACAAAGAGGTTTGCGATTTTGAAAAGGATTTTCAGCGGTGCTCTTTTACTTTTGACGCCGCTTCTGTTTCTGGCTACGGTTACCGGCGCGGCGTCTGCCGCCGCAGAGCCCTTTACAGGACTCGAACCGGGCATGATCGAAAGCGGCATCTATACCATTCGGAATGTTTCCGATTCGCTCTATCTGAACACATTTGACATCGCCTACTCTCCGGCCGGATATGCATATGTAGACAAATACAGCGGCGAAGAGGGAGAAAATATTCTCTTACTGCGCCAAGAAGATGGCAGTTATCTGCTGTATCCGCAAAATGAAACTGGAAAATATGCGCTGTATGCGGAAAGTGCGCAACCAGGCGCGCAGATTGCCAAAAAAGAAGAAATCACCTCCGGTGCGCATTTCAATATCTACCGGGACAAAGACGCCTTTGTTCTATCCGTGCGAGACAGCGATCTTGCACTGAGCGTATCTTCACAAAATATGCTTTACCGCAAACAACTCGTCATTTCAGAAAAATATACAGGCGTCGATACGCAGAAATGGATAATCGAACCGGTTCCCCTCTCCTCGTTTGAAGTAAAAACCGTTGCTGAGAAGATCCGAGTCAATAGCGTGAGCGCCGTATATGCCGTCGTAACACCGGCTTATATGAAAAATTTTGTAAAATGGTCTTCCAGCGATGAAAGCGTCATTTTGCTGGACGACGACGGCACATTTTGCGCCTTATCGGTCGGAACAGCGACCGTCACCGCCGAAGTCAACGGAATGCAGGCCAGCATCGAGGTCAAAGTGGTGGATGAACCGGCTTATACCTGGTACAGCCAGCATTTGGCCACAGAGGGCGGCTGGCACGGCGGCGAACTCAGCGAGGTATATTTTTACGCAGGCTCCTACAAACGCTTCATTATCAATCGCTTCAACCGCAATTTAGACTGGATGGACGAAGGATGCGCCATTACGTCCGTCGCAATGGTACTGCATAATTTGGGCGCGCGCTATACAGACGGCTATGACTTCCGTTTTGAAGCCGACGGGAACCTGGAAGCGGATCCGTATACGGTAGCGCTGGCCAATACGGGAAACCGCGGACTTCTCACCTCAAGCGGAACTCTGTACTTTAATCCGATCCTGATGAACCTGCGGGTGATTACCCAGCATTTTACGCTTTACGGGAAAGAACTCACCTATGAGCAAAGCTACGGCGTAACCAAACAAAAAATCAAAGAAGCGTTGGACGCGCACCCGGAAGGCGTCATTATCCAAATGCAGAACGCCTATAACGGTTCCCATTATATCGTGGCAACGCAATGCATCAATCCCACCGCCGCAGATCCGAACGACTATAAGTTTTTCTTCTATGATTCCGCGGCGCTCAAACGCGAAGAGGGCGATAACGTCTTATTTGAAAACTCCATTTCCTATCGGACTATGCGGTATACATATTCGCATATGAAATCCATCATTACATTCGGTTTAGCCGAGGAGGCGGAAGAATAATATGACTTCATGCAAAAAGCCCACAGTCGGGGCAGAATACGATATTATTGTTGTCGGAGGCGGCGTCGCAGGCGTGGCCGCAGCGGTAAGCGCGGCGCGAAGCGGTATGAAAACGCTGCTGCTGGAAAAAATGGCTTTGCTCGGCGGTCTGGCCACAGAGGGACTGATCAACTGGTGGGAGCCGTTGTGCAACGCAGAGGGAAAAAAATTGATTTCAGGCGTTTCAGAAGAAATTCTGCGGCGCACGATTCAGTACGGTCCCGACCGCTTACCTGCGGAATGGCGCAAAGAGGGCGTTTGGGAACAGCAAACCGAAAAACGCTATGTCACGCACTTCTCTCCGACCGTCATGTCGCTTGTGCTGACCGACATGCTGCTCGAAGCCGGTGTACAGATCCGCTTTGATTCGCTGGCAACCTATCCGGAAATGGACGGAAATCGCATCAAAGGCATCCTTGTCGAAACCGTCAGCGGCACGGAGTATTACCCCTGCCGCGCTGCAATCGACGCGACCGGCACCTGCATTTTGTTTGACCGCGCGGGCGCGCCCTGCCGCGAGGGGCAAAATTTCATGTCCTTTTATACGCACATAATGACATTTGAAGACGGAAAAAAATACGATACATTCAGCGTCCGAAAATGGCACGTTACGGGTGCCGGAATGACCGGAAACGGTCAACCCGAGAATTACCCGCTGACCGCCGGAATTACCAGCGACGAAGTCACGAATTACCTGCTCAAAGGCCAAACCATGCTCCTTGAGGAACTGAAACAGAAAGATCGCTTCGCACAGGAAATCATCGACTTGCCGCGTATGCCGCAGTTCCGTATGATCCGGCACATTGTCGGCAGCTACGAAATGACCATGGACGACCTGTATCGCCCGCAAAACGATTCAATCGGCACTTGCGGTTATTTCGGTCATAAGGGATATTGGTTTGAAATTCCATACCGGGCGCTCTACGTCCCGGGGTTCCCGAATATCTGGGCGGCCGGTCGCGTAATTTCTGCAGACGGCAACGCATGGGACGCGACACGCGTCATTCCGGTTGCGGCCGAAACCGGCGAAGCTGCCGCAAGGGCGGCGGCGCTGGCCGTGCGTCTGCAAATCGACGCTGAGGCCGTGGATACGAATGAACTGCAAACCGTTTTGCGTCAAAACGGTTTCCGCATTCATTTTGACGACCACATGTAAAAAATTCTTAAAAATACAGCAGACGCATCCGATATGCGTCCGTATAACCGTCAGTCACAACCACCGGCTAAGCCGGAGGCTTGAATAAGCCCTAGAAGGGCATTTTACAGGCCACACCCCTAAAGGGGCACCGAAAGGTTCTGCCAACCGCATTACTTCTTCGGGCAACCCCTAAAGGGGTGTTTTTATTTAGCCTACTTTGTCTTGCTACCCGTAAACGGGTCTATATATTCTTGAATACTCATCTGGTCTGCCATTTCATCTTCTTGCAATTGGTTTCTTATGTATTCCGCTATTTGTTTTTTATTGCGTCCTACGGTATCCACATAATATCCTCTTGCCCAAAAATGACGGTTTCCATATTTATACTTCAAATTTGCGTGTCTATCGAAAATCATAAGACTGCTTTTACCTTTTAGAAATCCCATTATTTGTGCTACGCTGTATTTAGGCGGTATTTCTATAAGCATATGAATATGGTCGGGGCACGCTTCTGCTTCTATTATATTTACACCTTTTTGTTCACATAATTTTCTCAAGATCTTTCCTATGTCCGTTTTTATCTCTTTATATATTGCTTGTCTACGATATTTTGGTGCAAATACAATATGGTATTGACATCTCCACTTAGTATGTTCTTAACTATTTATGTCCTTCTCTTTCATGACTAGGACCTCCTTGG
>CATYXQ010000047.1 GCA_958414825.1 uncultured Eubacteriales bacterium
CAGCAAATGCTAAACACCGTGGATAAAAGCGAATTATCAATCAGCAAATACTGCCTGGCTCGTCAAAACGGATATCGAACAAAACTTTGAGGAGGATTTCCCGTGAAAGAAAGCATTTATGACTTAATCCGCAACCAAAACGAACTGTCCTGGCAGCAAATTGTTGCCAATGTTGCCGTATCTGCCATTCTCGGCCTTTTGATTTATATTTCCTATTACATCTCCCACCGCGGAACAATCTACAGCAAAAAGTTCAATGCATCGCTGGTGATTCTCACTGTTTTGACCGGAACCGTCATGACGGTTATCGGAAATAATATCGCGCTGTCCCTCGGTATGGTCGGCGCTTTGTCGATTGTGCGGTTCAGAACCGCTATAAAAGACGTCCGCGACACGGTGTATATCTTCTGGACGATTATCGCCGGTATTTGCTGCGGCGTTGGGGATTATATTGTGGCGGCCGTCGGCAGCAGCGCCGTATTCCTGATGCTTCTCTTTTTTGGTCTAATCAAAAGCGATAACCGTATGCTGCTGATTATCCGCGGCGCCAGAAACGAAGAAGTCCGGATACAGGCAACCGTTTTCAAGCTGTTTAACCGCAAGGCCGTCATGCGCGTCAAAAATACAACCGAGAACACCGTGGAATTCATCTATGAAATAACCGCCAAAATTCTGGCTAAAGCCGAAAAATCACAACCGAGCGTCAGCGGCGCAATTTATGCAATCGGAAGCATCGAATATGTCAATATCGTGATGCAGAACGATGAGGTTTCCAACTGATTTTCTTCAAAGCCCGAAAAGGAGGCCGGCACAATGAAATATAAAATAATCGGGCTTGCAGCCTGTCTGGCCGTTTTGCTGGCGTCTGTGCTGATTCCTCTGGCGGCTTCTGACGATCATGCGCGATTCCATCAGCATTGGGAAGCGGCACAAAAAACAGTCTGCCGGCATGGAGAAGATGTTTTTTGCTCCCATCTGCCGCTGGTCGAGATCGAAACAAACGGATTGGAGATTCCGGGCAAACCGATTTTTGACGAAAACGGCGTGCAATTGCCCGGCTACACCACTGCCGCCGACGGCTCCTCTGCCATTTCCGCGCAAATGGAGATCCGAGACAGCGAAACCCAAAACAATCATCTGACCGATCCGGCAAAGCTTGAAAGCCAAATTCAGATTCGCGTCCGCGGAAATTCCTCGCGCACTTTTGATAAAAGCAGTTACGCGATCCGGCTTGTCGATGAAAACGGAATGAACGCTCCGCAGAACGTGATGGGGATGGACGCACACCACGAATGGGTGCTTTACGGTCCGTACTTGGATAAGACGCTGCTCCGCAACTATATGTGGTACAATATCGCAGGCGAAATCATGGATTACGCGCCGAACGTCCGTTTTTGTGAGGTGGTTCTCAACGGCGAATATCAGGGACTGTATGTAATGGCGGAAAATATTACCGCCGGAAAAGCGGGAGCACGGCTGAATCTGGCGGTAGACAAAAAGGACAGCACCTTTACCGGATACTTGCTCCGGCTTGACCGCGGAAGCGAAAACCCGCTTCAGAACCTCGATAACTTTACCGCCTATACCCGCCGCACGGCGATGACGTTAGAAGTGATATATCCCGGCGCGGATAATTTAACAGAAAAGCTGCAAACGGCCATTCGCCGGGATTTTTCAGATTTTGAAAAAGCGCTTTACTCCTACGATTACGACGGCAAAAAGCACGGTTACGCGCAGTATATTGATACCAAATCTTTTATCGACTATTTTTTGATCAACGAATTCACCTGCAATTACGACGCGGGATGGCTGTCTACCTATATATATAAAGATTTGGACGGCCGGTACCGCATGTGTGTCTGGGATTTTAATTCAGCCTGCAACAATTATCAGGAATCAATGAACAATCCCGATCATTTTGAAATGCAGAACTGTCTTTGGTATTTCATGCTGTTAAAAGATGAAGACTTTACCGACCGGTTGATTTCACGCTATTACCAACTGCGGAAAACCTATTTTGACGAGGACTATCTGAACGGCTATATCGACGGTGTAATAGCCTATCTCGGCCCGGCAATAAACCGCAACTATGAAAAGTGGGGATATACTTTCGACCGTGAATACGATCTGCTGCACCCTACGGAACGAAATCCGCGTTCCTACGAGGAAGCGATTGCCGACATGAAAGCGTTTTTTCACGAACGCATCAAGTGGATGGACGACAATATCGAAACGCTGCGTCAGTATTCCGCAGAATCCAAAGTAAAGAAATTCAACGAAAACGCAAATTAACAGGCGCAAATGCTGTTGAAAGGAGTTATCGCTGTGAAAAAATTTATCATTATCGTATCCGCCGTTGTTCTGACGGTTATTCTCTGGGACGCCTCCTACTATCGTCTCGGACTGTATATTGATTTTTCACCCAATCAGGCGGTAACCACGTTTGTCAAGACAGCAGGCAGCGAGATTTATAAGCAGACGTCTGCGGGCTATGAAAAATTTGAAATAAAAGGCGTCAATATGGGTTCCGGGGAACCTGGCGAATGGTCAACCGATTTTGATATTGACGAAGAAACCTATCTACGCTGGTTTCGGTATATTCAGGAAATGGGCGCCAATACCGTTCGCATTTACACGGTTCAGGCGGATGATTTCTACAATGCGTTTTATCAATACAACAAAGACAACCCAAATCCCCTGTATCTGATCCACGGCGTATGGGTCAACGACTACATACAAAATTCTTACCGGGACGCCTACAGCGACGAATTTTACGGGACCTTTTTGAATGACTGCAAAACGGTTATCGACGTGGTTCACGGCAAGAAAAAACTCTCGCTCGGCAGAATGGCCAGCGCCGGTTCGGGTATCTATAACCACGATATTTCCGAATGGGTCATCGGCTACATTCTGGGCGTGGAATGGGAGGATATAACGGTAGCCTACACGGATGAAAAATATGCGGAAAACGAGCGTTATAACGCGTATCACGGCACCTATATGTACACATCGGAAAATGCAACGCCATTTGAAGCCATGCTGGCACGGGTCGGCGACAAAGTGATTGAATATGAGTCCAGGCGGTATAAAGAACAGCGGCTCGTCGCCTTTTCCAACTGGCCGACCACCGACCCGTTCGTCTATCCGGAAAATGTGTCCAATTATTTTATGAAATGCGCCTATGTGGACGCCGAACACATCAAAACCACTGAGAATTTTCTTTCCGGGCAGTTTGCTTCCTATCATGTATATCCCTATTATCCGGATTATCTGAGTTACATAGACGACTGGACGCCCTACGGCATTGACAGCCTTTCCGAACTAATCACCGAGGACGGTGAAATCAACACCTACCGCGCTTATTTAAGTATGCTGACCGAGCACCACACAATGCCGGTTGTCATTTCCGAATTTGGCGTTTCGACCGGACGCGGTATGGCGCAGCGCGACCAAAACACCGGGCGCAATCAGGGCAACATGTCCGAAACGGAACAGGGACAGGCGTTAATTGACTGCTATGCTGATATTCAGGCATCGGGATGCGCCGGATGCTGCGTGTTCTCCTGGCAGGACGAGTGGTTCAAGCGCACCTGGAACACTATGTACGCAGTCGATTTGAAGCGGACGCCGTATTGGTCGGACTACCAGACCAACGAGCAGTATTTCGGCCTGCTTTCGTTTGATCCGGGCAAGACCGAATCAGTCTGCTATGTGGACGGTGATATTTCCGAATGGTCGGAGCAGGATATTGTCGCCACGGGCGACGGCATATCGCTTTCGATGAAATACGACGAAAAATTTGTCTATTTCATGATTAATAAGGACGATCTGGACTTTGAAACGGAAACGCTGTATATTCCCATTGACACAACGCCGAAATCCGGCAGCAGCTACTGCCAAAACTACGCTCTGTTTTTCGACCGCGCCGTCGATTTTCTGATTGTGCTCAACGGAAAGGACAACAGCCGTCTCCAGGTGCAGGAACGGTATGAATCCCTGCGTTCCACCTATTCGCAGAACGTATTGGATTTCGATACTTACATAAAGGACAATCAACCGGACGTCGATTCCCCGCTGTTTGTCAATATCGATATGATCCTTCAAACAGCCACGCCCCTGCTCTACGGGGACAACACCGCTAAGGCGGAAACCTTTGAAACCGGTCGTTTAACCTACGGCAACGCCAATCCGAAAAGTGAAGATTTCAACTCGCTGGCAGATTTTATCTCAAGCGGAGACTATGTGGAAATCAAGCTGCCCTGGCAAATTTTAAATTTTGCCGATCCGTCGCAAATGGAAATTCATGATGATTACTATGCCGAAAACTACGGCGTCGCTTATATCAGCATTGATGAAATGTGGGTTGGCGTCAGTACGCAAAACCCGACCGGTAGAATTTCGCTTTTTTCTTTTCCGCTGAAAGGCTGGGGAAACCATGTCTCTTATCACGAACGGCTGAAAAGCTCCTACTATATGCTGCAGGGCATATGGTCTGACAATCGGGGACAGAAAGAAACGGACGATTGAGATGAATATAGAAACCTTAATTTACGCTTATCTGGCAATTTGCTTTAGCATGATTATATTCAACTGCATTTGTATCTTCGTTTTCAAGTACAGTGAAACCAAAATCGGTAAAAAAAGCGCAAAGCTTGAAAACCGCATTGCCGAGCAAATTGAAAAAATGAAACAGGGCGATCAGCCGGATGAAAAACATAAAAAATATCTTTGTAAAAAACTAAAACGAATCGGCAACCTGACGGCTTTGGATGAAACAATAGAGCGTATGTTTATAGAAGAACCACAGGCCGTAAAAACTTATCTGACCGCCATCCGTCCGGTTTTTCTGTACTTGGCTTTGGAATATAAAGACCGGGATTCGGTTATCGCCGCGTATTATCCTTATATCATCAAACGCTTTCACATTCTGCAAAACAAATCCTTTGATCTGATGATCGACACCCTGTTTGAACTTCTGCACAGCAAAAGCCTGTACTGCCGGGAAAATGCATTGCAGGCGCTCTACAGCACCGGCGACTGCGATATTGTCGTGAAGGCGCTCAAAGTAATTGACTGCGGCTCGAACTTCCATCATTCCAAGCTGCTGACAGACGGACTGCTGGAATTTTCCGGAAACCACAGAAAACTTTCAGCGGCTCTCTGGAAAGTGTTTGAGGATTTTTCCGCGCCGATGAAAGTGACCGTTTTAAACTATCTCCGTTTCAGCAATCCCGATTGCCGGGAAGAGATGATACAGTTGCTGACAGACGGGCGTCAGGACGATGAAACCTGTTTTTCCTGTATCCGTTATTTCGGCAAATACCATTTTGATCCCGCCTATCCCCTTTTGCTGGGGTTTGCCGAAAACAAAGAGGAGCGGCGGTGGGAATACGCGGCGATTGCCTCCTCGGCTCTGGGAATTTATCCGTCAGACCGCACGGTTAAAGTGCTGAAAACCAATCTGTGCAGTTCAAACTGGTATATTCGGTTCAACGCTTCTGAAAGCCTGGAAAAACTTGGACTTACCTATACGGATATGATTGACATTTTCGACGGCAATGACCGTTATGCCCGTGAGATTCTGCAGTACCGCCTGGATCAGCGGAAAGTAAAGAACAAGGAGGCGATTTCGGTATGACAGACGGTATTATGGACGTTATCAAAGCGTTTTTAAACGGCGTCGGCGTTTTCTTTGTTCTCTATCTGATCGGATATTCCACCTTTTTGTTTTTGGCGGTCGTTGTGGGATCGTCGGCACTCTACCGCAGACGCAGACAGAAAAAACTAAAAAATATTCTGACAAAGGATTATTATGTCCCCGTCACGATTATCGTCCCGGCCTACAATGAAGAAATAACCGTTGTAGAAACCGTCCGTTCCCTGCTCGCGCTGGAGTACAAAGCCTACGAAATCATTGTGGTGGACGACGGCTCAAAAGACGCCACTTCCGCAAAGCTTATCAAGGCTTTCGACATGCACCTAATCCGAAGATCCATTCGCCGTCAGATCCAATGTCAGCCGGAGGAATTTGTATACGAATCCGCCGTGCAAAAAGTACCGCTGACGCTCATTCGCAAAAAAAACGGCGGAAAAGCGGATTCGCTGAATATGGGGATCAACGCGGCGCGTTTTCCCTATTTTATCTGCATGGACGCCGATTCCGTGCTTCAGTACGATTCCCTGCAAAAAATCGTGCGTCCCGCTTTGGAGGACGATCACGTCGTAGCAGTCGGCGGAACGGTCCGCGCCTCCAACAATGTGCAAATCGAAAACGGAAGAGTCAGGCGATACCGCCTGCCGCGCAATATCCTCGCCTGTATGCAGGTACTGGAGTATGACCGCTCCTTTCTGGCGTCACGCATTCTTTTTGACCAGTTCAACGGCTCTCTCATCATCTCCGGCGCTTTCGGTTTGTTCAAAAAAGAAACGGTGATTGCCGCCGGCGGATATGACCATTCCACCATGGGCGAGGATATGGAACTGGTTGTCAAGCTGCACGAATACTGCGTTGCCAATGAAATACCCTATCTGATTCGGTACGCAACCGATGCGATCTGCTGGACACAAGTGCCGGAAAGGCTCCGCGACCTGTGCAAACAGAGACGGCGATGGCACATCGGGCTGTTTCAGAGCATGTGGAAGCACAAAAAGATGTTTTTCAATCTAAAATACGGTGCGGTCAGCTTTATCTCCTATCTGTATTTTCTGCTGTACGAACTGCTCTCGCCATTCATTGAAGTTTTTGGTGTGCTGACCATAGCGCTGGCCTTTACGGTCGATTTGATTAATATTCCGTTCATGATTTTGTTTTTCCTGATCTACGCGGTGTATGGTTCCGTTCTCTCGCTGACGGCGTTTTTTGCAAGAATTCAAACCATCGATTTAAAAATATCCCTTTCCGATGTTTTGAAAGCCATCCTGCTATGCTTTTTTGAGGTATCCTGTCTGCGCTTTGTACTGGCGTTTGTCCGTCTAACGGCCTTTTTCGGTTATCACAAACGAAAGATGCATTGGGGACAGATTGAACGCAGAAAAATCGATTTAAAATAACGCCTGTCAAAGTATTCGATTACAAACATCAAAACAAGGAGATTACATAATGGACAAAAAAGCGTTCAAAAACAGCTTTTGGGGATATTCCAAAACCAGCGTCTGCGAATATATTGCCAGAATCAATGAGGAATTTTCCAGAAAATTCTTGAGCACAATAGCGGAGCATGAGCAGATACAAAAGGAACTCAGGGAAAAAATTGCGCAAGTGGAAAAGGAAAACGAGCAATTGCGAAGCCGTCAAAACGAGATGACGGCCATACTGCTTGACGCCAAGTCTTTTGCCGCCGAACTCAACGATAAAGCGAAGGCCGAAAATAACAGAATAACAGCAGAAAATACGAAACGCCACATGGCCGAGCTTGAGCGGATCCGTAGTTACGGAAAGCGTATTGACAGTATCCGCGATGAAATCGGAAATCTACTTCAAATCATAGATGCGGAACTGGCACAGAACAGAGATCGAATTTCCGTTTTGGAAAACGAGGAAATAAACCATGATGAAAACTCGGATTCAAAATCGAAAGCGGGGATAGAACACCCTTTTGACAGAGGAATGGACAGATGAAGAACCAATCTTTTGCCATGTTCTTTTGCTGCATACTGCTTCTTATTCTGATGGCCGGCTGCAATTCCACCGATTCTGCCGATTCCGCTCCGGAATGGATCACGGCGGTATTTTCAATGGATACAATCTCAGTGGAATGGAAACCGTCAAAAGCCGCCGACAGTTATCGGCTGTATAAAAAATCATCCGGCGACAGCGAATATAAATTCATCTGCGACACACCCCATACCTCCTATACGGATACAGAATGGACACCCGGCTGCATTTATTTTTATAAGGTCAGCGCAATCTGCAACGATACGCTGTCAGAGGGCGCAGAATCAAATCCGGTTACAGTTTACGCCGCCCCGGAAATTCTATCGGTTAAAACGATAACACAAGATAAAATTGAAATAAAATGGCAGGACTGCGCCGCTGTTTTATACTGTGTTTATGCGGCGGAAAAAGACGGCGATTGGATTCTTGCGGCAAAAAGCAATCGTTGTGAGTATCAACTTTTAAATGCTGAAAATTATACCCGGTTATGTGTCAGCGCCGTGCATGACAAAGGCGGCAGTCAAATAGAATCTCCGAAATCGGCTGCAGAACCGATTCCGCGCGGCTGCAGTATAACTTCGGTCACAAGGGCAGACAAATATACTGTTGCCGTTTTATTTGAAAGCGAAACTGACACCGGAGAATACCTTATTTCCCGTTCGGATACACCAAACGGTGAATATACCTATATCGGGCGCAGTTTTGAACAAGCGTTTTATGACGTTAATGCGGAAATCGGATCAGAGTTTTACTATCGAGTTCAGCCTGTCACCACCAAGGGAACCGGTCTGCTGTCAGAGCCCGCCCCTGTCGGAAAAAACACCCGCCCGATTTCCGGCGTTCCCGTATTTATGTATCATGAATTCGTCACACAGACCGATCTGGACAACGGCATTGCCTTTGACGAATACGCTATATGGAAAGATGAATTTGAACAGGATCTTATCTGGTTGACAGATAACGGCTATACCACAATCACAACAGAACAGCTTGCCGCATATTTAAACGGCACGGAAGCGCTGCCGGAAAAACCAGTGATCCTGACCATTGATGACGGTAAATACGGTGTTTATAAACATGCGTATCCGCTGCTCAAAAAATATAATATGACCGCCGTCTTAGCTATGATCGGAGAACAAATTGATCTGGCCACGGATCAACCGGAAAACAGAGCAACCGATCCTGCACCGTTTTGTACCTGGGAGGAAATCGGAGAGATGTCGCGTTCCGGCACTGTCGAAATTGTCAGTCACACCTATACCAAACACCGTTACAACTATAACGGACGCCGAGGCGCGGACATCGCCGAAAACGAAGAAGAAAGCGCTTTTTATCTGGCCGCGAAAAAAGACTATCAGAAAATGGATCTCAAGCTGAAAAAAGAAATCGATACCGGAACCCTTGCCATGGCGTATCCGTACTCTTTTCGGAGCGAGGCTGCAGACCGTGTATGGAGACGCTGCGGATACACAATTCTTTTGGCCGGAGACAGCGACAGTGTGCGTCGTTCATATTATAATTATTATGTTGACGGAGCGGGGCTGAATTATTATTCCGCGCGTACAAGAAGAATTCCCCGTATGACCGGAACATCACTCAGTCAGTATATTGCGGACGCTCAGTTACACGATAAATGATAAAATGGTGATTTTATGTGTTTAGAACAAAAACGAAAAAGGAAGCGAATATTAAAAATCTCTACCGTTTTTTTAGCCGGACTGCTTTTTTCCGCTGCGGCACTGTTTCCGGTTTCTGCAGAAGTTTTCTTTTCCAAGGAAGCAGCCGGGTATGCAGACAGCATCTATGTCGCCGGCAATCCGGATTTTTATCCGGTGGAATATTACAACTCGAAAACCGAAAGCTATGAGGGCATTATACCGGAACTGCTGAAAAGCGTTTCAGAGGCAACGGGGGTAGATTTTACTTATGTAAGCGCCGGAGAAAAAGATCAGCGGGACAGGCTTGCAAAAAACGGTCAGGTGGAGATTGTATCGGCTTACCTTATGTCGGACAGTGAAACCGCGGCGTATTCATCCGGGGAAAAAATCATTTTGTCCGTTCCGATGGATGGACAGTTCCGGGACGTCTGTTTTATCTTTACCGAAATCGCATCCAATGAACTGATCCGCGCTGTGACAACGGCGATCGACGAAATCCCGGACAATAAGCTGACCGAAATCGCAATATCGTATATGATGGAGCATCAGCACGATCGTTTCCCGACCGGGACGCTTTGGGTTGTTCTTATCCTGCTGGGCTTGGCGGCCGCGGCTGTTATTCTGTTTTCGGTGCAGCTGCATAAACAAAAGAAAGAAAAACAGCAAAACAAATTTCTGGATCCGGCGACCGGTATCGGCAACAAAGCGTACTTTATACAGCACTTTGATAACGCCATATCCGATCAGTCAAGAGTTTTGTATTCTGTAGCGTATATTGCCTTTGACGTCGCGCATGTCAATCAGTATTACGGCTACGATGAATCGGAAAATATTCTTTACTACGCTGCAAATATTTTAACTCAGAACGCTGCCGACACCGATATTGTAGCCAAAAATTCCGCCGGCGGATTCGTCCTTGCTTATCAGAGCAGCAATAAAGCCGATGCGCAGGAACGAATTGAACGCCTGCTTCACCTTTTAAATCAATACAGTGAAACCTATCGACGCGATTTTCGTATTGTATTTTGCGCCGGTATATACCCGCTCACACAAAACGACCGCAACTGTGAGACCGCCGTATATAACGCGCTGCAAGGCTACCGATACGCTCTGGCAAATCGACTTCCCTATTTCTTTTGTAACGACGAACTGCTGAAAAACACCGAAAAAACGGCGCTTCTGCTCCAGCAAATTACCTCCGCACTCAAAAATCATGAATTCCGGGTATATATACAATTCATCATTGATAAGAATACAAAGAAAATTTGCGGAGCGGAAGCGCTCTCTCGCTGGCAGCATCCGCAAAAAGGACTGCTGTCCCCCGTTCATTATATTGACGTCATGGAAAAAGCAGGAAATATCAGCAAACTGGATTTTTATATATTTGAAAAAGTATGCGAACAGCTTCAGATTTGGGAAAGCAGCAGTCTCAAACAAATCAGCCTTTCCTGTAATTTTACAAGAATCACCATCTCCGATGAAAATTTTCCGGAACGCATAAAACAAATTGCGGAAAAATTCGTATTTGACCGGTCAAAACTCATCATCGAAATTACCGAAGACGCAACCGAGAGCAATGAAGACATGGCGTTCTGCAACATCGCCGAATGCAAAAAAATGGGCTTTAGCATTGCGCTCGACGATATGGGAGACGGGTATACGTCTTTCACAAATCTGTCCGACTATCCGATCGACATTATAAAAATCGATAAACGTATTGTAAAAAACGTGGAAACATCAAACGGGAAAGCGCTTCTTGAAGGCATGATCGCCCTGGGGCACAGCATGAATATGAAAGTTTTGTGCGAGGGAGTAGAGACAGAACGGCAAAACAATTTAATCTGTCTTACCGACTGCGATTTGATACAAGGCTACTATTACACTCGCCCCATTCCGCTGGAAGAAACCGCCGAATTTCTGAAAAAGCACAAAGTATTCAGGATCGATTGAGAAATTGCTTTATCGTCTGCAAAACCGAAATCATTGGAAATACCTGCCTTTATCAGCGGCGCACCGACGCGTTCTACTGAGTCAATACCTATATATTCTGTTCTGGCAGGAAAGCTGCGGCTTTCCTGCCTTTTTTAAAGTTTCATTGAAATTTTAAACCAAATTTTCCAATATTCTTATATTTGCAAAAAAATATGCAGATTTTCTCAAAAATCTTAACAAATAGCTGCTTATAAAATCAAGAATTGAATATTCAGCAAATGAGAATTGATTTTCTTTATATTATATGGTATATTAAATTCATAAAAGGTCGCTATGCGGCAAACAATACGGAGGCTCTATGGAAGATAAGAACTTTAAGCCGTATATTCCGGCAGAAAAAATCACCCCCGAAATTACCATAACATCGGTAATTATGGGCGTGCTTTTGGCCGTTATATTCGGCGCGGCCAACGCTTATTTGGGATTACGAGTAGGAATGACGGTTTCAGCGTCTATTCCCGCGGCAGTAATTGCGATGGGCGTAATTCGCGTAATCATGCGTAAAAATTCGATTTTGGAAAGCAATATTGTTCAAACCATCGGTTCTGCGGGTGAATCTCTGGCGGCCGGCGCCATCTTTACCCTTCCCGCTCTGTTCTTATGGGCAGCTGAGGGCAAAACGGACAAGCCCGGAATATTGGAAATCACGTCTATTGCGCTCATCGGCGGCTTGCTCGGCGTATTTTTCATGGTACCCCTTCGCAATGCGCTCATCGTGAAAGAGCACGGTATACTTCCATATCCGGAGGGCACCGCTTGTTCCGAAGTGCTTTTGGCAGGAGAACAGGGCGGCGCAAAAGCTTCCACCGTTTTTGCCGGTATGGGCTTTGCAGCATTATTTAAATTTATCATCGACGGATTAAAGATAGTTGCCGGTGAAATCTCAGTCACCTTCAAAAGTTTTGCCGGTACAATCGGTACGCAAATTTACCCTGCAGTCATGAGCGTGGGTTATATTTGCGGGGCAAGAATTTCATCGTATATGTTTGCCGGCGGCATTTTAAGCTGGCTTGTGATAATACCGCTGATTGTACTCTTCGGCGCAGACATCACGCTTTATCCCGGCACGGAACCCATTAGCGCAATGTTTGCAAAAGACGGCGCCAGCGCAATCTGGGGCTCATATATACGATACATCGGCGCGGGCGCGCTTGCAGCCGGCGGTATTATCAGTCTGATCAAATCGCTTCCGCTCATCGTTAAAACTTTCGGCGGGGCAATCAAGGGCTTTGCAGGCTCTCAGGGCAGTACGAATGAGCGCACCGCAAAAGATATCAGCCTGAAAGTCGTATTTTTGGCAATCGCAGTTTTAACACTGCTCGTATGGCTGATTCCCGTAATTCCCGTCAGCTTTCTCGGCGCGGTTATTATCGTCGTATTCGGCTTCTTTTTTGCAACCGTATCTTCCCGTATGGTAGGTCTTGTCGGCAGCAGCAACAACCCTGTTTCCGGTATGGCAATTGCGACGCTCCTGATTGCGACGCTTATTTTAAAGGTTACCGGCGCTACCGGTATTGCGGGCATGTGCAGCGCGATCGCAATCGGTTCGGTTATTTGCATTATTTCTGCTATCGCGGGCGATACATCCCAAGACCTGAAAACCGGCTTTTTACTGGGCGCAACGCCGAAAAAGCAACAGATCGGTGAAATAATCGGCGTCGTTGCCGCAGCGCTTGCCATCGGCGGAACGCTCTACCTTTTGGACAGCGCATGGGGGTTTGGCACAGATGAACTCGCAGCGCCCCAGGCAACATTGATGAAACTGATTATTGAAGGCGTTATGGAAGGCAATCTTCCGTGGGCTCTTGTGTTTATCGGTGCATTTATCGCAGTTTTGGTTGAAATTGTCGGAATCCCCGTACTTCCTTTTGCAATCGGCGTATATCTCCCAGTTCAACTAAACGCGTGCATCATGGTCGGCGGTCTGATTCGACTTGCACTAGACAAACTAAAACGCGATAAAGCAGAAAAAGAAGCCATTGTGAACGACGGCGTTCTGTTCTGTTCCGGTATGATTGCCGGCGAGGGGCTGGTGGGCATTCTGCTGGCATTATTTGCGGTGTTCGGCCTGAATTCCGTGATCGACCTCTCCGAAAAATTCGCTATTTCGTCAGCAGTTGCCAATGCAGGCGGACTGGTTTTGTTCGGTATCATTATCCTTACCCTGCTGAAATTCTCATTGTGGAAAAAGAGAAAATAATCATGCCGAAAAAAAATACTAAAAATTATCTGGAGAGCAAGCCCCGGCGAAATGAAAAGTTTTCATGGTCGGCCGAAAACGGAAAGATAACGCTCGAAATTGAAAACAAAGGCGCCTGGAACCGGCTTTTTCAAAAGCTTTTGAAAAAGCCGAGAATCAGCTATATTCATCTGGATGAAATGGGCAGCTTTATATGGCCGCTTTTCGACGGAGAAAAGACAATTTTAGATATAGGGAAAACCGTTGAAGAAAAATTCGGAGACGCGGCGCAGCCTTTGTACGAAAGACTCGCTAAGTATTGTTAGATTTTAGAAAGCTATCATTTCATATCTCTAAACAAATAAGCGCCATCAAAATATCTGTACGGACGGTCAAGCCGCCGCCCATTACCGAGCAGCGAGTGAGTGCGGGCAGGCATTCAGAAAAAGGCAGCACGGAGAAACAAACCGGTAAGAACTTCACTTTTGCCGAGCGTTTGTAACTCCGTGCTACTTTTTCAATTTCTATTAATAATACAGCATAGATGATGCCTGCTGCATAACTGTCTGTTCTATTATGTCCATATAATTATATACCTCCACTTTTACGAAATAATGCGGAGATACTTGATATATATATACACGTATATAATCGACATCCGACAGTTCAATTAGAGTATCATTTGCCAAAGGAGGATATTCCCCCCAAATTGGATAATCAAAGGAAAAACCGGAATCGTAAGCTTGCCAAAAGGAAGAAAATTCAGCTTTAACCTCCGGATCCGATACACAATATTCCTCTTTAATCATATCCGGAAATAATTCTAAAGCCATCTCTGCAGTAAAATTATTAACCGGTTCTTCAGAATAATAAAGTACATCATATCCTCTCATACGACATACAGTCGGTATGTCTATACGCTCTAATACCTTCGCATAAAATACGCCGTTTTCTTCCCACCATTTTGGTGGTATTCCGTTTCCAATCCATGTCGTAAATTCCGGATTTTCCGGCACAATTCCCCCTTCTTTCAATGGCCAAATCTCGCGAATTTTTCCTGTACACCGCTTTGAAAATATATCTCGAGGAATATCTGCCAATCCTTCCCACAGATATTCTACTTTCCCCTGTTCATTCAAAAACGGCTTCCCTGTTTTCTCATCAAGACGAATCAGACCACTCTTGGTATTATATCCACCGGTACCATAGGCATATTGTTTGGTTATTCCTTCTTCGTTTTTATGCCGATAAAGAATTTTTCTATTTGACAAATCCACTTGGTCAAATAAGTCTTCTTCCGCTGTTGCATATTCAATCAGGCAGGTGCCTGCAAAGCTTCGATTGTTATCAAAATCAAATAGAACAATCGGAGGCACAACTGACTCAACCGGGCATTCCCATGTATAAGTACTGCCGTCCTCATATGTAAAACGCACTCCAATATACCCGCCCGCTTCGTTTTGCAGAAGCTCATAAGCCGGAGGCTTA
>CATYXQ010000048.1 GCA_958414825.1 uncultured Eubacteriales bacterium
TTTAATTTGGTCATTTACGGGCAGCCGGTATTATAATTCTGTTTTGATAAGTACTGAAAAATTTTTATAAATAAAATAGAAGCGGCAATATTCAGACAAAAATCTCGTTTATTTTTACCATTGCCGAATGATGGTGATTGTGTTATCATGTATACTGTTTGGAATGAACGGCTTGTTTTTTCATTTTTTGATTTTTGATATGATAAAATCACCGGATACTTAAGGAGAAGCTATGAGTATTTTTGATGTATTCACTTTGCTTGGCGGATTGGCTATGTTCCTGTTTGGCATGAAAGTAATGGGGGATGCGCTGGAAAAACGTGCAGGCAAGCAACTCAAAAACATTCTCGCAAAGCTGACCTCCAGTACTTTTAAAGGTTTTTTGCTCGGGCTTGGGGTTACGGCGGTTATTCAATCTTCTTCTGCAACTACGGTTATGGTTGTGGGATTCGTGAATTCCGGTGTTATGAGCTTACGCCAGGCTACGGGTGTGATTATGGGCGCGAATCTTGGAACATCGGTTACGGCATGGCTTCTCAGCTTAACCGGCATTCAGGGCGGCGCGTGGTATATTGATATATTTAAACCCTCGGCTTTTGCACCGCTGCTTGCGTTTGCCGGTATTATTTTGTATATGTTTCAAAAAAACAGCAAACGCAAAGATATTGGATTGATCCTGCTTGGATTTGCTGTTTTGATGGCGGGCATGGAGACAATGTCGTCTGCGGTGGAGCCGCTTTCCGAATCGCCCGCATTCCAAAGTGTTCTCACCGCTTTTTCCAATCCGTTGCTCGGGGTGTTGGTCGGTACCGTTTTTACTGCGGTGATTCAGTCTTCTTCCGCTTCGGTGGGAATATTGCAGGCGCTTGCGCTGACCGGCGTTGTTACATATGAGAGCGCCATTCCGATTATTATCGGTCAAAATATTGGCACTTGTGTAAGCGCGATGATTTCTTCCATCGGTGCAAATAAGAACGCGCGCCGCGCATCGCTTGTGCATTTGTATTTTAATCTGATTGCCGCCGCGGTTGTCATGTCGGTATTCTACAGTGTGGATGCGATTGTTGATTTTCAATTTCCTCCGTTTATTACACCGCTCGGTATTGCCGTGGTGCATACAGTGTTTAAAATTTTTGCCCTTATTCTTCTTATGCCTTGCTCTCGTCTGCTTGAAAAGCTGGCCGTTCTTACTGTACCGGATGGGAAGGATGAAGCGGAAAAGAAACAGCTTTTGGACGAACGGTTGCTGGGGACGCCTTCGGTTGCGATTGAGCGTGCGCGTAAAGTGGCCGTTGAAATGGCGGTTTTGTCTGTTGAGACGTTGCGCAGCGCAATGAATCTTTTAAACGGTTACAATGACAAAGAGGCTCTTTCTATTGCAGAGGGAGAGGACAGCGTTGATAAATACGAAGATGCATTGGGGACGTATCTTGTCAAAATCAGCGCCCGGCCGCTGACCGAGCAGGATAGCCATGAAGTAACAAAGCTTCTGCATATTATCGGTGATTTTGAGCGAATTTCAGATCATGCAGTTAACATTTCGGAATCAGCACAGGAGATGTTTGATAAGAAGCTGGAATTTTCAGAAAGCGCGAAAAATGAGCTTTCTGTAATGATTTCGGCTGTCAATGAAATTTTAAATGTAGCGTTAGATGCTTTCTGCGATGGGGACTTGAATGCCGCTTTTCATGTGGAGCCGCTGGAAGAAGTCATCGATACGCTAAACAACCGGCTGAAAAAACGTCATGTGGCGCGGTTGCAGAGAGGCGAATGTACGATTGAACTCGGCTTTATTCTTTCGGACTTGCTGACGAATTTGGAACGCGTTTCGGATCATTGCTCGAATATAGCCGGATGCGTTATTGAAATTGAGCATGATACGCTGGATATGCATGAGTATATGGAAAAACTCAAAAGCGAAGGGAATCCCCGATATATCTCCTGCTATGAAAATTACAAGGCGAAATATACATTGCCGGTCAAAGGGTGAGCTTGAAATTTATGGGAACAAAAGTATTGATATCCGGCGCATCGCGCGGTATCGGTTATGCGATTGCGACCGCATTTGCCGAAAAAGGATATTCAGTTACAGCGCTTTGGCATAAAAATCCGGAACAGCTTTCGATGCCGTGCGACGGTATTTTCCCTCTGTGCTGTGATGTGTCCGATTCGGCGTCGGTTGCGAAACTGCATGAACAAGTCGGCGAAGTGGATATTTTAATAAACAATGCGGCGATTTCAAAAAGCGCGCTGTTTACCGATATTACCGAAGCACAGTGGGACGAAATGATCAATGTTGATTTGAAATCAGTCTTTTTGATGACAAAAGCGTTTTTGCCCGGTATGATTCATAAAAAGTGCGGAAAAATCATAAATATTTCTTCGATTTTCGGCGTCGTAGGCGGCGCTTGTGAGGTTCATTATTCAGCAGCCAAAGCGGGAATGATTGGACTGACAAAGGCGTTGTCGAAAGAGGTGGGGCCGTCGGGTATACAAGTGAATTGTATTGCCCCCGGAGTTATTGATACGCAAATGAATGCGGGACTTTCAAAAATGGATATGAACGATCTTCGGGAGCAAACGCCGCTTGGACGTATTGGTACGCCAAATGACGTTGCGCGTCTTGCGCTGTTTTTAGCGGAAGATTCATTTATTACCGGCGAGGTTATTCATATCGGCGGCGGTTTTTTGCGGTGACATACCCGACAGACAACAAATGACAAATAAATAGGAATTAACCGAAACGGCTTGCATCTGTATATAACAGATGCAAGCCGTTTTTGTGATACGTCGGCAAGCTTTTTACGATGTTTTACAGTATTTTCTGTTTGTGTATCTAAATATAAAAATGCCCCCGTTTGTCAGTCATGAAGGAGCTTGCTTGACGAAGGGAGCATTTTTGTTTTATGAAATATTTTAGAATGCGTTAAAATCCAGACGCCGATTATTTAACGCGAAGCACAACCTTTCCGATATTTTCCCCGCGTTCCAGTATGGCGTGCGCTTCTTCCGCTTCGGTAATCGGGAGGATTTTATAGATGGTCGGCAGAATCTCGCCCGACTCGACTTTCGGCCAAACCGTTTCTACAAGCGAAGCAAGCAGCTTGGCTTTAAAATCAGGCGATTTTGAACGCAGTGTGCTGCCGATCAGACGTACATTTAGAACATAGAGCTTTTTTAAATCGACTTGCGTCATATCGCCGGCAAGTGTTGCAATCATGATCCAACGTCCGCCGTAACGCATATACGGCAAACATTTTCCCTGAATTTCGCCGCCCAGACAGTCGATAGCGACGTCAATCGGATGCCCGGAATCTCTTTGTTCTTCCAAAACTTTTAGAATATTGGTTTTCTTTGAATTTACAATAACATCCGCACCGAGATGTTTTATGGAATTTGCGGCTTCATCGGTAATAACGGTCGTAATTACACGTGCGCCAAATGTTTTTGCCATCGGAATAACAACGCTTGCAAGGCCGCTTGCACCCGCGTGCATTAAAAGCGTATCGCCCGCTTTTAAATTACCCTCGATAAAAAGATTCAAATACGCGGTGGCAAAAGCTTCCGGTAAAGCTGCGGCCTGTTCAAAAGAACAATTTTTGGGTATGGGCATCAGCATATCATATTTTACGGCCGCAAATTCGGCATAGCCGCCGCCTCCAAGCAGAGCGCAAACCTTGTCTCCGGTTTTCCAATGGGATTTTTTACGTGCCTCAGCGCCCATATCGGTAATAATGCCCGCGATTTCGAGCCCCATCCATTCAGGGCATCCGGGCGGCGGCGGATAATCGCCTGCACGCTGCATCAGATCGGCGCGGTTGAGCGCCGCCGCATGAATTTCCACCAAAACTTCATCTTCTCGGATTTTCGGATCAGGTACATCGTTCCATACAAGTGAACGATTATTTTGCACTAATATTGCTTTCATCGGTATTGCAACCTCCTTAAATAAAATGATTTAAAAAATGTCAGCTTGCCTTTGATTATAAAGCTTTCTTTTTCGGTTGTCAATCAGAATGTGAAAAATATAATACAGCTGCAATATCAATATTTTTCACAATCCTGTATAAAAAGTTTGAGTAAATCAAGCGCAATTCGAGTTTATATAAATATTATTTGAAACACAAAAAAGAATCAAATAACAAATCGGTGTAAAAAATCAAACAAAAAACAAATTATTTTATGCACCAGTATCCCTTGTTTGGAAAATCGAAATCGTATGTCTTTTCTTTTTTTCAGCGGCGTCAGCGCGGTTCGCCGCGATGGGGAACAGCGGAAATTCCGAATTGCCTTACATATTCCGTAGGAGTATAACCGGTCGCTTTTTTAAAGGAACGGGAAAAATGATATACACTAGCATATCCGGTCATTTCCGCTATCGTCGTAATCGAGAGATATTCACTGCACAGCAGATCTTCGGCTTTTTTGATACGGAGATTTTGTATGTACTGCTTTGGAGAAATATCATATTTCGCTTTAAACATTCGCCGAAAATATATTTCGCTGATTAACGCTTTAGAAGCCAGTATTTCGTTGTTTAGTGTAGGATCCGAAAAATGTTCTTCAAGATATTTTACGGCAGGGGTTATCACATTGAAAATATTTTTGTCTTTGGCTGTTATTTCGCTTTTATACAGACGGTATAAAATTTCATATAACATTTTCATCGCGTTCAGATGTCCGCTTTTTGGTTTGATTACGGAGATTTTTTCAAGCTTGGCTAATTCGCTGCTATAGCTTTCTGTACTGTCAATTTCCAAACTGATAAATGTATCGGGAGCAAAATCCGGTGTTGTCAGAAAATTGATGAGCGGAAATTCTCCGGGTTCGGAGCATGATGAGGTGTAGCTGGCTCCCATCGGAATAATCAACGCATGGCGTTGGTCGGAAATATATTCGCAATCATTATGCCGATAGGTCATTTTCCCGGATTTAGCAAAGCAGAGCGCATGTGATTTTCGAGCATATTTATGGCGTATGAGAAACTTGGGGTTTGTAACAGTCAGTGTGCTGATGATTTTTGTAATTACAATCTGGCTGATGTCTGTCATACTTTCCTCCTTAAAAGACCAGAGCGTCTATTTGGTATAAGTATATCGTTTTTGTTAAATAAAATCAATTTATTTCTTCAAATATTACAAAAAGAGTATCAATTTTGTTAAAATAATGCCGTTTTATGCATTGAAAAAACTTTTCTTTCTGTCTATCATAAAAATATAAATGCTTTCAAATGGAATTTTTTAAAAGGGGTGTTGGATTGATGAAACCGACATTTTTAGGACATGATCGTCCGCTGCTTGTGAATATGATATTAGCAGAGACGCCGGGGGAATGCATAATCAACATACGCAATGCGCTGTATGACGGAGCGGAGGCTTTCGGCGTTCAGCTTGAAAGACTGCGTCCCGAATATCGTACGGAAGAACATTTTCGCCGTATATTTTCCTTTATGGAGGATAAACCGCTGTATGTAACCAATTATCGCGGCGGCCATAACCGTGAAATGACGGCTGAGGCGCGTATTGAGGAATTGAAGCTTGCGCTCAAGTGCGGCGCTACGCTGATTGACCTTCCGGGAGATGAGTTTTCTCCTGCTCCGTTGGAATTGACAAAAGAACCGGAGGCGATCGAACGGCAAAAACGGTTGATTGAAGAAATTCATCAGATAGGCGGCGAGGTACTGATGTCCTCGCATATCCATCGCTTTTTACCGCAAGAGAAAGTTGTGGAAATTGCGCTCGAACAGCAGAGCCGAGGCGCCGATATTGTTAAAATGGTGACTTCCTCGGATACCGAAGAACAATTAATGGAAAATTTAAATACAGTTCAAGCGCTGAAACATGAACTGAAAGTGCCGTTTTTATTTTTGTCCGGCGGGCCGTATTGTAAGATACACCGTGTATTCGGTCCTTATTTTGGCGTTTGCATGTGGCTGTGCGTACAGAAATACGATACATTTTCTTCAAAAGATCAGCCTTTGTTGCGTGCAGTTCATACGATTGCAGCCAATTTAGATTATAAACCGAATTTGCGCACATAATGGCATTCTTATTAACATATCTTTTAATTTAAAGCTTATCTAAATAATTCTGCGCTGCTTAACGTCTGCTTTTTTGTTGAGAGAATAGTGCTGTTTCTTTGTATTATTCTATCTTTTATTTTAAGTTGCTATGTGGTATTATAACGATACTAACAATATTGTTGCTCATAAACGAGCAGAATTTGTCAAATGTTATAAAATATGTGCGGCTGAGATTTATTAGGTATGAAAATTTTGTTTGAGGAGAACGAAAAATATGATCATTAAAGGGAACAATCGCTTATGGATGGTACTTGCAGCGACCTTTTTGCTTTGTACTATCTTTAGCATGACGATTTGCGGCGCGGAAGCGAAGCCTACCGTATATCTTGACGCCGTGCATGGCAAGGATACAAATTCCGGAAAAACATCTGCAGATGCGTTTGCTACGATGGATGCGGCTGTAAACGCGGTAGCTGACGGCGGACAGATTGTTCTTGTATCGGATTATGTGATTTCAAATCATTATACCGAGCCTGAGCATTCGGGCGAAATTGTGATTACTGCAAAGGATTCAAAGCAGGAATATGCGGCGTCGCTTTCATTTGCCGTCAGCGGAGAAACGCATTATCGTCTGGGCGGTGCGGTTGTATTTCGCGATATAAACATTGACATGACAAATTATGTCATGTTTGCTGCACAGTTTCATCCCATCACGTTTGATACGGGTGTAACCGTACATAACGGCGGCAGGTATGCGTTTGTCATAGGTGGATATCAAACGCCGAACAGCGCAACGTTGCCTCAAAATTTAGATTCTCATATTACAATCAACAGCGGAACTTTTTATAAAGTATGCGGCTTTACCCGAACCAAAGGCGCGGCTTCCATGGACTTTACAGGAACGTCGTACATAACGGTCAACGGCGGCAACATCGGTGAAATGTACGGTGCCTCGCTGTATAACCATTATTCCGGCAGTACGGTCATTCATGTAAACGGCGGTACGGTTTCCGTTTTGAATGCCGGCGGCGATGTAACCCGCCGTCTCAACGGCAGCGCGACCGTTACGCTTTCGGGCGGCACGGTCGGAACGGTCAATATAAACAATGTGGTCGGAGATGCTACATTAACGCTTTCAGGTGGTAAAATCGGCGCCGCGATGCATACCTATTCTTCGGATGCGATCGAGAAGCTGGCCGAGAAAGCAAAGTCGGTCAAAACATTAAAATGCAATTCGATGTTTTATAATGCGGCTTTGATAGATCGTCTGCGCACCGTGTTTGATGTGTATGAAAATTTTGCTAAACTGTATGTCAAAGCGGGCGCTGCCGGTAAGGGATTGTCCGAGACGGAACCCTGCGGAAGCTTGAAACAGGCTTTTGAGCAGTTACGCGAGTGCGGCGGCGATATTTATGTAATCGGTACTTGCGCGTTTGACCTTATGGAGAATCCCGTAAAGATCAGCGCGCCGGTTCGGATTATCGGAGTTGAGCAGGGGACGATTTCGCTTGTTGCCGATTCCGCTCTTTCGTTTGAGGGGAATATAACATTTGAGAATATTACACTTTCCGGTGCCGGTGCGGTCAATTTACGGATAAAAGACGGTACTGCGACATTCGGCGAGGGATTTGCGGTGTCCGGAATGACACTTTCCCTGTCAGGCGAGGGTAAATCGTCGGAAATTCAGATTGCGGGCGGCGCTTTTGACAGTATTGTTTCCGGCGCGACCGGCGGCGAAAAGCATGTTGTTACAATAACGGGCGGTTCGGCTCGCAAGCTTGCTGTGGGCGGCGATTCGGCTGTTTCGACGGCGGATCTCTCTGTTTCCGGCGGCAGTGTTGATACGATAGAAATTAAGGATTCGTGTGTAACGGAGAATTTGGTTGTCCGTCTGCGCGGCGGAAAAATCGGAAACGTTGCGATCGGTAAATTGCAATGCGAAGTGATTTTGGATTTGGGGAAAGCGGAAATCGGAAACATTGCAATAGCGGAAACGCTTCCGAACGGTGTGCTGTTGTGTGACGCTGATGCCAATCAGGAGTGGATTTCAAAACTTGAAGCAAAATTCCCCGGAAAAATAGATGCAAATCGGATATATCTTGCGGATGGCGGTACCGGCGACGGCAGCAGCGCGGCATCACCTGTAGGCGATTTAAATAAAGCAATCACGCTTTTGTACGGAAGCGGAACTGTTGTTGTCTGTAATACATATACCATTGAAAACAACTATTCGGTAAAGGCGCATACAGGCAAGATCACACTGACTTCCTACGATCATATTTTGGATTTCCGTGAGCAGGGCGCGTGTATTCGATTAGGAGCCAATCTTTCACTGGGCGGCGAAACCGTAATTGAAAATTTGAATTTTCATGCATCGGGCGCAGCTGTGATTTATGCAAAAGGGTATGCGCTGACCATTGGAAACGCGGTTGAAACCGAACTCACGGACGGCAACACGGAATATATCGGACTTGTCGGCGGTCATAATGCAATGCTTACATCGTATACGACCAATCTGACAGTTAACAGCGGCAACTGGGGCGCTGTTCGCGGCGGGTATAATTCTACAAAATTAATCGCGGAGGATATTCATACGACGCTCACGATTAACGGAGGCGTTTTCCATAAGTATGTCGCGGGCGGTTCCAGAGGCAATACCGGCGGAATTGTGGATATGACCATTACCGGCGGAACCTTTTACGGCGGTGTGTTCGGGCTTTATGAGGAGGACAGCGCCGGATATAAGCTGGACTACGATATTACCATGCGGATCACGGGCGGTGAATTTTACGGTATGATCGGTCCCGCAAAAAATCAGAAAACCGTTCTGGAGGGGACGTTTTCGGTTTATCTCAGCGGCGGCTCTTTCGGTCATTTGACTGATTTGCGCGGCACAGAAGTTTATTCAGGCGGCATGACCAGTACATTATCGATTTCATCTGATCTGGACATTTCCGCAAAAGAAGAAGGTTCGCTCACATTTACAAATTATTTGCGCCCCGGAGCGGATCCGTGGCTGTTCTACTATGATGGTTTCTATTATTATACGGCGACGGCCGGAACGGTTATCCAGCTTCACAAGGTGGCCAATATTTCGGATTTGAAGACTTCTACGGGGTATCAGATTTTGAAACCGACGGTCGGGAAAAATCTGTGGTCTCCAGAGATACACTATTTTACTGCTGAGGATGTGGGTGCTGAGAATGCCGGTTGGTATATGTTCTTCGGATATGACGACGGAACCACGGCAAATCAGAGGCAGCATGTGGTCAAATGCCTGGATGGGGACAATCTGCTCGGTCGTTGGGGCGATCCCGTTACCGGAGAGGTGAATGTTCCTCGGAAAGTGAATTTTGTAGACAGTCCGTCGTATAACCGAGATCAGCTTTGCGGCGGCAGTTCTGCCATTGTGATAAACGGTAAAAAATATTTGACCTTTATTAGTGAGGTCGGCCGTGGAACTGCGGATTTCCATCAGACGGTGAATATTGTAGAATTTGAAAATCCGTGGACAATGGTTGGAGAACCAACCACGATTTGTGTTCCTGAGTATCCTTGGGAAATGGGCGGATACGGCGAAAGTACGACTTCTCCGGGAGAATGGTACCCGAAAGTGGTCGAGGGTGCCTCGGCGGTATACGGTGAAAACGGAGAAGTTTATCTAATGTATACCGGAAGCGGTTATTGGACGATTTATTATCAACTCGGATATTTGAAGTTCCTCGGCGGCGATCCTATGGTCGCAAAGAATTGGCAGAAAAATCCCGATCCGATTTTATCTTTGTCCGCTTCAATAAACGGATGCGGGCACGGCTCGTATATGACGGATGAATTTGGAACCCGCTGGATTGCTTATCATGCGTATATCGGCAAAGATACATCTTCAAAACGGCATATCTTTGTGGAACCGTATTATGCGGATGCAGACGGCGTTCGGATCGGAAACGGCACCGGGCATCCGGCTCCGATTGAGACCGAGTATACCATTCAAATGAACAGTACGCCGCTGGAAAAGAAAATTTCCGGGTTTGATGCGGTTGAAAGGAGCGCTTTCCGTCCCTTGCGGGTATACGAAGAGCAGTTTACGGATGTTACGGCTGATAAGTGGTTCTATTCTTATGTAAAAACCGCTTATGCGTATGCTTTGGCGAACGGTACCGGAAAAACATCCTTTTCTCCGGATTCTGAGTTTACAGTGGCGCAGGCGCTGACTGCGGCGGCGAATGTTCACACTGCATATTCCGGAAAAAGCGTTGCTGCTGCTGTCGGTGAGGCGTGGTATATGCCGTATGTCAATTATTGCATTGAAAACGGAATCATCACGGCGAACTTGTTTTCTGATTATAACAGAGCGATTACGCGCGGTGAAATGGCGGTTGTATTTGCCAATATTTTACCTGGAAGCGAATATGCGGCGATACGCAGCGGAAATATACCGGATGTTCCCGCCACGCTCGCTTGTCACGAGGCTATTTTAAAATTGTATAATGCGGGAATTATCGACGGCGATTCCGGCACGGGGAATTATCGTCCCGATGACAAGCTAAGACGAAGCGAGGCATGTGTGATTTTTACAAGGATTGCGGTTCCGTCGCTTCGAGTGGAGTAAAATATTTAAAGTTTTTGTTTTGGACACATATTGATTTCGTAAATCTGTTATTGTAAAATTTCCCCTAAATCATTTAGGGGATAAAATAGGAGGAAGAAACAATGGGCAGAAAGATGAGAATGGTAAGTGCATTTTTGATACTTTTGATGTTGACTACCGCATTTTGCTTATCAGGTATAGCGGCGGGTGAAACCGAAATCAAAAATGCTGATGAACTTGCCGCATTGATGAGCGACCCGGGAAAATGGTCAGGTACATATCGGCTGACTGCGGATATTGATCTTTCCGGAAAAAAGCAGAGTCCTATCGGCTCTTACGAAACGCCGTTCACCGGCAGCTTTGACGGCGCGGGTCATACTGTGAAAGGTCTGAATATCGAAAGCGACAACGGCACAGTTGGATTGTTTGGCGTTATTAGCGAAGCTTCGATTTCAAATCTTACGGTAGAGGGTACGGTTACCAATGTATTTGCTGCGGCAAATGCTGAAACCAAGATTGACGAAAAGTATCCCGGCACGGGCGGTGTATGCGGCGTCGTTTTGTCGGGCAGTTCTCTGACAAATTGCATAAATCGTGCGACGGTGAACGGTGTTGGTAACAGCGGCGGCGTAGCGGGTATCATTTATAATTTCGGTATGCAGACGGTGACGCTTACCGGCTGTGAAAACCATGGCGTGGTAAATTCTTCTCTCGGAAATACCGGCGGCGTATTTGGCCGTATCTATGTTTCCACTGCGGCGACTCCGGCTGTGTCTGTCAGCAAATGTATCAATCATGTGAATATTTTGGCGGAATCTGAGGACAGAAACCGCGTCGGCGGAATTGTGGCCTATGTGCGTTCTGAAGCCGGCATGATTATAATTGAAAATTGCGAAAACAAGGGCGATATCACCGGAACAAACACCGCCGGAGGCAGTTCAAACGGGTCTTTTGCGGGCGGCATTATGGGTAGATCCGAATCTCAGCTTGATTCCTCTTCCGCAGTGCAGCTTGTTAAGTGCCTGAACACGGGTACGGTGAACGGCAGTCATGTGTCCGGCGGCATTGCGGCTTATATGCAGCGTTCGGATGTGTGTAGTGAAAATCCATCCAAAATAGAGCAGTGCTATAACAGCGGTGATGTAACGGGTACAAATTTTGCAGGCGGTATCGTGGGTTATACACAGAGTGCCTGTACAGCTGACACGATGTCTGAAGTGCTGAATTGTCTGAATACAGGCGCTGTGAATTCGGAAGCGTGTGCCGGCGGTGCGGTTGGCCGTCAATATGGATTTAATATTAAAAATGTATATGTTTCCGGCACGGTATCGCCGGCGGTAGCGAGCGGAGCATTTGTCGGAAAAGCTGAAGGAACCGTATACTGCGAGACTGATGCGGCATATTATCTGGATACAGTGGCGCTAAATACCGTGGGCGTTGTAAATCTTCTCTGCGTGGAGCTTGGCGTGAAAAAAGTGAGTGCGGCAGATGCAGCGAGGGCTGAAACGTTTACTTCTTTGGATTTCAAGAATACATGGACAATGGGAACGTCTGGACCGCAGTTGACCGCTTTTTCCGGCGAAACCGGTACCGATCATGCTTTTTCGGCGGTTCGGACCTATGGAAATCAGTTTACAGATGTAACAGCGGATAAATGGTTCTATAAATATGTCAAAACAGCTTATGAATACGGTTTGGCAAACGGAACCGGTGCGACTACTTTTTCACCGGACAGCAAATTTACGGTAGTGCAGGCGTTGACCGCTGCCGCAAATATTCATGCCGCATATAACAAGAGCACGGTTCCTGCTGCTGCGGCGGGCGAGGTGTGGTATACGCCCTATGTCAATTATTGCATTAAAAACGGCATTATCACAAAAACACAATTCTCCGATTATACGAAAAATATTACACGCGGCGATATGGCGGTTGTATTTGCCAATATTCTCCCGGACAGCGAGTATGCAGCGGTACGCAGCGGGAGCATACCGGATGTAACTGCAAAACTTCCTTGCTACGCGGCGGTCACAAAGCTGTTTAACGCCGGTATCGTCGGCGGTGATTCCGGTACGGGCAAATTCCGTCCGAACGATGAAATTGTTCGCAGCGAGGCATGCGTTATTTTTACTCGTATTGCGGTTGCAGATGAGCGTATAAAATAATTTTTCCTGTCCGGGACAATCAAAAAGACGGAGAGACTGTCATTTGATTGTCCCGGATAAAAGACATCATTCGATCTATAGAGTCAAATCGTCTTTGCGGAGGAAAACTATGAAAAATCGAAAACTGCTTTTTTTGGCATGGATAGCGCTGACCGCATTTTTTTGCATCGTAACCTCTTCTGCCAGTGAAATTGAAATTGCGGATGCAGAAGCTTTAATCGCCGTAATGAATGATTCGGCTAGGTGGTCGGATTCTTATCGTCTTACTGCGAATATAAATCTTGATGGAAAAACGCAGAACCCAATCGGAACGTATGCGACGCCCTTTTCCGGCTCTTTTGACGGTGCGGGCTTTACCATAAGCGGCCTTAATATTGAGGCGGACGGCACGGCGGGGTTGTTTGGCGTAATCAGCGGCGGAAGCGTTTCAGATCTCACGGTTGAGGGAATCGTAACCAATACGTTTGCCGCTAAAGACGCTGAAACCAAAATTGACGGGAATTATCCCGGAACAGGCGGTATTTGCGGCGTGGTTTTGTCCGGCAGTTCTCTGACGAATTGCATAAACCGCGCGACTGTGAACGGACCCGGTAACAGCGGAGGCGTGGCGGGCGTTATCTATAATTTTGATACGCAGTCGGTGACGCTTGCCGGCTGTGAAAATTATGGCGAGATTAATGTTTCTCTCGGAAACGTCGGCGGTTTATTTGGCCGTATTTATGTTTCGAGCACGGCATCTCCGGCAGTTTCTGTAAGCGAATGTATCAATCATGCGGATGTTCTGTCGAAATCTGCGGACCGAAACCGTGTAGGCGGAATTGTCGGATATGTACGCACCGAAAAGGGTGTAATTTTGGTTTCGGAATGTACGAATGAAGGGAATATTACCGGTCAAAATCGTTCAACATCCACCGGCAATCGGCCTTATGTCGGAGGGATAGCCGGAAGAATAGAAATTACAGCTGGTGCGTCTGCCGCCGTGCAGTTGAGTCAATGCACCAATTTCGGCGATATTGACAGTACCTATTTAGCGGGTGGAATTACCGCTTATATGCAGCGTTCGGCGACGTGTATTGACAATGCAACCAAAGCAGAGCAGTGCTACAACAGCGGCAATGTAACGGGGCCGGATTATGCAGGCGGCATTATTGCATTTGCACAGAATGCCTGTACGTCTGATGTACATTCTGTGGTGCAAAACTGTATGAATATTGGCGCAGTAAATTCAGATCGCTATACCGGCGGTATTCTCGGATGGCAGTATGGTTATGACATGAAGAACTGTTATACGTCCGGAATCGTAACAGGTCCTTCAAAAACATCCGGTGCAATTACCGGCAGCGAAGGCGGCAGCGTCAGTTGCGTAACCGATGCGGTGTATTTTTTGGATGCTGCCTCAAGCCAGGCAATCGGCACAGATAATGCGGCGTGCGAAGCGCTTCAAGTTATAAAGGTCAGCGCAGTTGAGGCAATCAACGCAAATACGTTTGGGCTTTTAGATTTGCAGAATATTTGGAAAATGGATGCGGCGGGGCCGATATTGAAAATTGTTGCTGAAAATCACGAGCATTCCTATGGCGATGGTGAAATCGTTGTATCCGCTACCTGCATAGACAAAGGTATAAAAAGATTCACTTGCGATGTTTGCCGGTATTTTTATACTGAGGAGTATAACGCTCTCGGTCATGACCTGAAAGAGACAGAGGCGGTCATAGAGGCGACCTGCGAAACGCCTGGAAAGACGGCTGTGTTGGTTTGTCAGAGAGACGGATGTACATACACCGAGGGAGGCGATCCGATTGAAGCGCTCGGTCATGATATGACGGAGCGGG
>CATYXQ010000049.1 GCA_958414825.1 uncultured Eubacteriales bacterium
AACAGTATGTGCATGATCGCTGAGGCGCTTGGTATGACCTTGCCGAACAACTCTTCTACCTGCGCGATCAGCAGCCAGATCTATCTGATTGCATATCAGGCCGGTAAGCAGATCATGAATCTGGTTGACGAGGGGATCACTGCGCGTCAGATCATGTCTGTAGAAGCAATTAAGAACGCAATCAAAGTTGACATGGCGGTTGCCGGTTCTGCGAACCTGATTCTGCACATTCCCGCAATTGCAAACGAAGCTGGTTACTCGGATATTTCCTGGTGGAAATACTTTGACGAGGCGTCTAACCAGATTCCGCTGCTTTCTCACCTCGCACCGAGCGGTATGTATACGGTTAAGGACTTCGATATGGCCGGCGGCATGACGGCGCTGCAGATGAATCTGGCGTCCGAACTTAACCTCGACGTCATGACGGTTACCGGCAAGACGCTCCGCGAGAACATCAAGGGTGCAAAGGTTTACAACCCCGACGTTATCCACACGCTGGACAATCCGGTTATGACCGAGCCGGGCATTGGCGTTCTGTACGGCAATCTTGCGCCCGAAGGCGCAATCATCAAGATTGCTGCGGTGCCGTCCAACCTGATGACCTATAAAGGCAAAGCAAAAGTATTCAACTCTCTGGATGAGTCGCTTGATGCGCTGCGTTCCGGTAAGATTCAGCCCGGCGATGCCTGCGTTGTTCGCTTCCTGGGGATGAAGGCTCGTTTCGGTACCACGGCGTTTACTTTCCAGGAAGAACTAAAGGGCCATGCAGAACTCTTTAATTCCTGTGCGATCATTACCGACGGCCGTTTCTCCGGCGGTACTTCCGGTCTGTCTGTGGGTTATGTGTCGCCTGAGGCGGCGCTTGGCGGCCCGCTCGGCGTTATTGAGGACGGCGATGAGATTATCATTGATATTCCGAACCGCAAGATCACGCTGAATATTCCCGACGAAGAACTGAACAAGCGGATTTCCGAATTCCACTGGGAATTCCCCGCAAGCGATTATCACAGATTCCTCAGACTGTTCGTCAAGAACGTAGGTTCGATGGCGCACGGCTGTATCTGGGACTGCTGACTGAATACAAAGGGCAGGGAATTGCGCTTCGGCACAATTCCCGAATGCCTTTCAAGGAGAATTTTGAATGGAGTATTCCGTAGTAAAAACCGATGCGCTGATTATCGGAACAGGGCTTTCCGGTTTGATGGCGGCGCGCGATTTGAGCAAGCAATTGCCGGATTCGAGGATTTTGATGGTCGGCAACGGACTCGGCGCTTCGCCGTATGTGCATGGGTTCAACATGCCGCTGCATCCTGACGACAGCGTGGATTGTTTTCGCAAAGATACTTTCGAGGGCGGCAGAGAACAGAGCAAAGCGGAGCTTGTGGACGCGCTTTGCGAGGGCGCGCTGAAGTTGCGTCCGATGCTTGAAGAGCTTGGAATTGAATTTAACCGTAAAAACGGCGAGTATTCGCTGCTCCGTCCGCTTGGGTCCACGCATCCGCGTGTGGCTAGCGTGGGCAATCATACCGGCGTTGCCATTATGAATGCGGTGCGGCGTGAATTTTTGGGCAATCCGAATATTTCCGCGCTTGAGGATACGCGCGCGCTTCGACTGCTTTGTCAGGACGGGCGCGTCTGCGGCGCTCTGGTGTATCGGATTCGGGAAGCCAAATACGTATTGGTTATTGCTTCCGCCGTTGTACTTGCGTGCGGCGGATTCTGCAACATTTATCCGTTTTCCACAAACATGTCGGATATCGGCGGCGATGGCATTGCGATGGCGTTCGGCGCGGGTGCTGATCTGTGCGATATGGAGTTTGTGCAGTTTGAGCCCTCGGCGGCCGTTGCACCGGCTGCGATTCGCGGCAAGAGCGTCATTACCACGATGTATTATGAGGGCGCCGTGCTGCGCAATGCGCTTGGCAAGCGCTTTATGCTGGATTATAGCAAAGATGGCGAGTGCGTCAATAAGGATGTACAGGCAAAGTATATTTTCAAGGAGATCAAAGAAGGGCGGGGCACGAAAAACGGAGGCGTTTATTTTGACGCGACCGGCGTCGGACGCGCACGCCTGAATGAACAGTACGATTCCTATGTAAAACGGTATGCCGATGTGGGCATTGATATTGCCACAACTCCGTTTGAAATCGCACCGGCGCCGCACACTTCCCTCGGCGGCGTTGTAGTGGACGAAAACTGTGATACCGGCGTCGAGGGACTGTATGCCTGCGGCGAGGTGATTGGCGGATTGCACGGCGCAAACCGTCTGGGCGGCAATGCGGGGCTTGAGACCATGGTGTTCGGCAAAATTGCCGGCGGGAGCGCTGCCAAGTATCTGAAAACAGCTAAAGCTCCGGATATTAGCGAAGCGGATGCGGAAGATTTCGTCCGTGATACGCTTTCGCTTTCAGGCAGCTGTCCGATAACCGAAGAGCGTCTTGATGCCTACCATGCACAGCTTGGACAGATTTTAATGGACAAGCTGAATGTATTGCGTTGCGGAGACGAGCTTTCCGCCGCTGCGGATGCAATCGGTGAAATGCTCGAAGAATTGGACGGAGCATCGCTTAAAGGGGCGTCTCCCGAACTTGCGTTCAAAACGATTCGCATGGTCAATGATTTGCAAACGGCCTATTTGCTGGCGCTCAGCGCGTATACGCGCACGGCTTCCATCGGATGCCATGTGCGCACGGATTCGGATGGATCGGATGAAAAATATCGCGTGGTTATCCACAATACGTCTGCCGGAGCGCAGATTATCAAAGAAGAAATTTGAATTTATAAGTAGTTGGAAGGGAACAGGAGAATGAAAAAGGTTGTTATCAAACAAAACCGTTATGTTGACTCGGTTTCTCTGATGGCTGTCGGCGACAAGGTAACTAAGCTTGAGGGTATTTCCAATGCGGAAGCACAGATGTGTACGCCCGCAAACCTCGAAGTATTGGCGGATCTCGGCTATGAGATGCCGAAAGATATTACTGCCAATGACCTTGCGCTTGCCGTTACCGGCGAGACCGAAGCGCAGATCGAAGCTGCGCTTCAAATGATTATGGATATCATCGACCATAAAAATACAGACGGCGGCGTCAGTTACAAGTCGCTGTCCGAAATTGACCTGCGCGAGGACGGCTACGATCTCGTACAGATTTCGCTCCCCGGCGAATATGCTGCTGCAGAAGCGAAAAAAGCACTTTCCATGGGACTTGACGTCTTTATTTTCAGCGACAATGTGACGTTGGAAGAGGAAGCGGACATTAAAAAATACGGCAACGAGCGCGGCAGATTGGTGATGGGGCCGGATTGCGGCGTCGGCTTGATTCAGGGCGTTGCGTTGGGCGCTGGAAGTATTGTTCGTCCCGGTCCGGTCGGTATCGTGGGCGCTTCCGGTTCGGGTGCGCAGGAAGTTGCCTGCATTATTGAGCGTCTGGGACTTGGTGTTTCTTCGATCATTGGTACCGGCGGACATGATTTGCTTCCTGAAATCGGCGGCATTACGATGCATGCCGGTATGCGCCGCCTCGACGACGATCCGGATACGAAAGTAATCGTTCTGGTGTCCAAGCTTGCAAACCTCGATGTTATGGCAAAGATTCTCGGCGCGGCAGACAGATTGTCAAAGCCTGTTGTCGCGATTTTCCTCGGCGCGGATGAAAAGCTCTTTGAGGGACACAACGTGTACGGCACGTACAGCTTGGAAGAGGCTGCTGTCAAGGCTGTTGAACTCTGCACCGGCAAGGCGCCGAAAGTCGGATTTACAGCGGATGAAATTGATGCGATTGTGAAAGAAAAGATTGCGGCGCTCCGTCCGGAGCAGAAGTATGTCCGCGGTTTGTTCAGCGGCGGTACCTTTACCGAAGAGGGCATGATTTACTATACGCAGCACAATAAGGGTGTAAAACTCAATTCCAACCTGGCTACAAAGTATGCGGTTCAACTAAAAGATCACGCGGTCAGCGAGGGACACTGCATTCTTGACCTCGGCGCGGAGGACTTTACGGCAGAAGCGCCGCATCCTGTATTTGACCCGATGCTGAAGCTGAAGAGATTCAAAAAAGAGGTTGCGGATCCTACCGTCGCAGTCGTCACAATGGACTTTATCATGGGTCCCGGCGTTGCCGCAGACCCGGTTACGCCGTTTGCCAAGGAGTGCAAGGCGCTCAAGGACGCCGGAAGCAATCTGATCTTTATTTCTAATGTATGCGGTTCTCTTGAGGATCCGCAGGATACGTTAGCGGCTGAAAAGATGCTGGCTGAGGCGGGCGTAATCGTTACCAGAAGCAACTATGAGAGCACCAAGCTTGCAAGCGCGTTCCTTGCGGCTTTGGAAGAAAGGGGTTGAGCGTCGTGGCACAGAAAGAATATAACAGCGAACTTCGCGTAATCAATGTTGGTACGCAGTTGTTTTATGACGCGCTGGTTGCGCAGGGCGTAAAGGCGACGCAACTGGATTGGAAGCCGCCGGTTAAGCAGAGCCAAGATGTAATCAATGCACTCAATGCGGTTTGCGCACCTGATATTAAGGCAAAAATTGACGCCGCAAACGAAAAGGCCGTTAACTGCATTATCAATTCACAGCCCTATCTCGTTGATATTTTGCCTGCCGGTGATGTTATCGAGGGACTTGAGGACTATACGATCATTCACTCTGGTCCTCCGATTGCATACGAAAACATGGTTATGCTGCATCAGAGAGGTTTGGTCAGCGCCTGCCGTTTTGAGGGCTGGGCGGATAATGACGAGGACGCTGTTAAGCTGATCAAGTCGGGCAAAATTAAGATTATTTCCGCGCTGGATACCAACACTGTCGGAGCCGGTACGGGTATCATTACCAAGAGCGTTGCCATGTTCATCATTGAGGACAGAGCAACCGGTAAAATTTCCGCGAACTTCCCCGCAGAGGGACCGAATCAGGGCGGTTTCTGCGGCTGGGGATTGTATTCCGAGGAAATTGCGGACTATCTGCGCAGAATGCGCACCGAGTTCTTCCCGGTTATGCGTGCCGTTATCAAGAAAATGGGCGGTCTTGCGATTAAACCGATTTTGGCTGAGGGTATGCAGATGGGTGATGAAAACCATACTCGTCAGACCGCTGCCGACCTGCTCTTTGACAAAAAGATTCTTCCCGAACTGTTTAAGCTTGAGGGCTTTGATCGTCAACAGATTCTGGATACGCTGGACTACATTGTGGAAACGCCTCGTTTCTTCCACTGCATCGGTCAGGGCGCAAGCCGCTCCGCAATGCTTTCTGCGGTCGGCACCGAGTACTCCACAATGGTAACGGCTGTGTGCGGAAACGGCGTGGAATTCGGCATTAAGGTGGCCGGACTCGGCGATGAATGGTTCAACGCGCCGGCGCCGATGATGAAGGGACGCTATACTTCCTCGAAATTTACTGAGAAAGATCAGCTTCCGTGGATTGGTGACAGCTGCGTGGTTGAGTGCGCCGGTATGGGCGGTATTGCTGCGGGCGCTAGCCCGATTGTTTGCAGTCTGCGCGGCCTTAAACTCAAGGATGCAATTCACATTACGCGTGAAATGGAAGAAATTTGCATTGCACACAATCCTGCGTTCCCGATCCCGAATCTTGATTTTGATTTCCTGCCCGTAGGGATTGATATCCGTAAGGTTATCGAAACGGGAATCTGTCCTGAAATTCACGGCGGCATGTTCAATTACCAGGGCGGCCTGATTGGCGCTGGTTCTGCGCGTGTTCCGATGCTTTGTTTTGAAAAGGCCATCAAAGCGTTCGCCGAAAAATACGGTAAATAATGGAATCATATTGAAAAAGTCGGCATTATATGCCGACTTTTTCTTGATATTCCGACCGAAGCAGCACATAAAATATGCTTATTAAATAACTGTAAACAACGATTAAAGTATTGACAAAATACAATGAAAGTTGTATAATCTGAAGTAAATTCGGCACAGTCATGGTGCTGCTTTTGGAGGAAATTATGAAGAGAAAAGTTTTGACGATTGTAATGACGATCGTTTTGACTGCACTGGGAACATTCAGTATGCTGGCGGTTGATGAGCCGACGGTAACCAACGATGCCATTGTTTATGTAAGTTATAACAGCGGCAATAACGAGTACAGCGGCAAATCTGCCGACGAGGCGAAAAGACAACTGCTCACGCTTGACGACAATGCGGCGGTCGCTATGCTTAGAGACGGAGGCACGATGATTGCTTCCGGTAAGATTTACATAGGTGGAACGTATGCGTTTCCTGTTTTGGGATCAACGGTTAAAATTACGGCAAATGACGGAACTACCGACTTTAAGAATGAGATTCCGCTTGAAAATCCGGCTTCCGGCGTGTTGAAGATGGCGAGCGGCGCTGTGCTGACGCTGGCCAGTGATTTCATCATTGACGATATGATCCTGTTTCAGGAAAATGCAATGAATACAATTAAAGTGACCAATAATTCTACTCTTGTGATTGGCGATAAGATTGTTTGCAAAAATAATATCAATTCTCTGAATCCGGTGTATATGGCGATAGAGGTTGAAGCCGGTTCTACCGTGATTTTGAACGGCGGTATTTTCCAGCAGATCACAGGCGAGGGAACGATAATCAATAACGGCGCGACCATTGTGGCTGACGCACAACCGGAGGATACAACCGATGCGGCAGTAACTTCCGATGCGGTTCCTGTTACATCCGAGGATACGCCTGCTGCGGTAAGCACCTCTGATGCAACTTCTGTAGCTACGGAATCGACAGAAGCGACAACGGAGGCCACGAAAGCAACGACTGATACTACGAAAGCAACGACTGAAGCGACAAAAAAAGAAACGACGGCAAAAACCGATCCGGCGACTTCGCCTGATACGGCTCCGTCTACTACCGGAGCGGTTTCTGATGCGGAGTCCGGAAATACCGGCTTGATGATCGGTATTATCGCGGTTGCCGCTGTTATTGTGGTGGTTGCCATTGTTGTCGTAATCAAAAAGAAAAAGAAATAAGCTATTTTAATAAAAGCAGGGCTTGCTGTTGTCGGTAATCCCTGCTTTTATAATTTTCGTTATTCGTACAGTACAGAAAATGAAACCAAAATGCGAAGTTAATATAGAAAAACGCCAAGATGTCCGGGGATATATTGACAATGCTATGTGAAAAGTGTATAATTTTCTTGTAGAAAACGGTATAAAAATGATTTTTGATGAATAAAAGGATGGTGACTGCCGGGGCTGCTTTTATTTTATATTGTTTAAGTGCTGACTTTTTGTAAAATGGGAATGCACGGAAAACGGAGAAATGATATTTTGGATTTACAGGATATTGTCTGTGGCCGTTGCAAAAATCGTTAAATTGAATGTTGTATTTTTTGTACAAAAAATCAAAAAATATGCATTTACTTTCTTGCACGATTATAGTATAGTATGGTTGAAGGCAATATCTAAATTTTGAGAGGAGAATTTTTATGAAAAAGTTTGTTGTCTTGGCTCTGAGTATTCTGGTTCTTTCTGTAGCTATGATGGCAGTTGCAGGCGCGGCAGAATACGTTTATTATGAAAACGATTTTTCTGATGCGGCAGACTTGGAAGACTTTACCCAGTGTCGCGGTGAGTGGGGAATCGTAGACGGTCAGCTTATGCTCGTCGGCGTTGGCGATCTTGCATTGGGAGAAGATCATGGGTTAATCTTATATACAAAAGACCCTGCTGTTATGAATTTGACCGACTATATTTTGGACGTGGATATGCTGAATGTGCAGACACAGGCAGGCGCACTGTTCCGCTGCGACATTACGCAGGATATTGGTTCCACAAATAACGCTTTCTATGGTTACTATGCGTTTACGAGCTTTACTGGTGAAAAAGCGGCGCTCGGCCGCGGCGATTTGGCCGGCGGTTGGGCAGGAAACCTGAAGGTCAGCGACGCGCTTTTCCTTCCTGGTGCGAATCTGCATCTGAATGTAGTTGTTGAGGGCGATAACATTACATTTACGGTAACGGATAAAGACAACGGCAACGAGCTTTGGAAGCACACGCTGGTCAATGACGAATTTGCGCTCGGCTCTTTCGGATTCCGCGCTTGTGTTATGAACGGCGGATTGACCAATCTGAATACAGTTGGTTTTGACAATCTGAAAATTACGGCGATCGGCGAGGTCGGCGATCATCTCGCGGCTGGAAAAGCGCTTGCGGATTATAAGCCGAATGTGACTTCAGCGGCAGTTATGCCCCAAATCACACCCGCGATTGAAGTTACGGTTCCGGACGTCGTAGATGTCGATGTTTCGACGCTGGATATGACCAAGACCGAATATGTTTTCTATGAAAATGATTTTTCGGATGCAAACACGCTTGCCGACTTTACACAATATCGCGGCAACTGGACAATTAAAGACGGACGTTTGTATTATTCTGAACTGACGCCCGGATTTGAAGCCAGCGGCAATTTTTCGTTTATTCTGTATACGGCAAATCATGACGCCAATCTTTTGACCGATTATACGTTTGAAGCGGACTTTTATAATTCTCAGACCTCGATTGGCTTGGTAACACGCAGCGACTTGGCTCAGGCTTGCAGCGACACCGGCAATGCGTTCTACGGATTTACATCCTTTATCAGTAAAAACGGTCAGTCCGGTGCAATCGGTTACGGTAATGAACTCGGCAACTGGGGCGGCAATATTAAAGTCAGTGAAGCTTTGCTTACTCCCGGCGGCAACTATCATCTGAAAGTAACGCATACAGGCGAAACGCTTGTGTTCGTGATTACGGATATTGACACCGGAAATGTTGTTTGGGAAGATACGGAGTTCGCTACACAGTGGTCAAACGGTTCGTTTGGAATTCGCTCTATTTCTACGCAGGATGCGCTTACGAATTTGAATACGGTTAGCGTAGACAACCTGAAAATTACGGTACATGGAGATCAGGCAGTTCTTTTGAATGCAGGGTATCATCCGAATGCCAATATCACTGGCAGAGAACCGGAGGTAACCGAGCCTGTGACTGAAGATACGACCAGTGCAGACGTTACAGATACTTCGGACGATACGACCAAAGCGGATGTGACCAAGGCACCCGATACGACGCCTTCTTCATCCGAATCTGACAAAGCGCCCGCCGCAGAGGACAGTTCTTCTAACACGGGTCTGATTATCGGTATCGTTGTAGCAGTTGTGGTTATCGCGGCTGTGGTAGCTGTAATTGTTGTTAAAAAGAAAAAATAATTGCTGAAGTACTTATGAAAAGCCGGAAAGAGTTTTGAACTCTTTCCGGCTTTTGCGCGGCGGCGGATATTTCCTGTTTTCCATTTGAGAAATTACAAGTTATTGCTTTCCCAGCGCGCTGGGTGATTTAAATCGTTAAGACTGTATTTTTCGGATATCTTTCGGCGTTTTTTTCGTTATATTTTTGAAAACCCGTCGGAAATAGGCCACGGATGAGAAGCCAAGCGCATCGCTGATTTCCTCAACAGACATTTGGGATTCCGCAAGCAGTTTCACTCCATTTTGAATTAAAATATTGTTTTTATATTCGATCGGTGTACACCCGGTTGCAGCTTTGAAAAGCGTAAAAAATCGAGCTTGGCTGAAATTGCACAATTCGGCTAAAAATTCAATAGAGGTTTTTTGGGTATAGTTGTTTTCAATATATTCCAGCGCTGGCCGTACAGCGTTTTTTTCTTTTATGTACTCCTCTTTTTTCAAGTTGGCATACATTTTTTCGAGAAATATATAAAAAAGGCCGATGCTTTCCATAGATTCTGCTTTATATTTTTCCAAAATCTGTTGGAGCAGGTCGCCCGGATAGTTTTTTAATATTTGAAATTTATATCCTGCCTTATCGCTGAAATGAATGAAATTGTAGCTTATTGAATACCACCGTATATCCGGTGAACCTTTCCAAATGGAATAGTATTGTGTTCCGGCGCTGATATAAATCAGATCATTTTCTTTTGCCGACAAACTTTGTCCATTGTACCAAAATTCGGCTTCGCCATTCAGAATATACCCGATACACGGTCTTTTGTAGATAAGCGGATTGCTGGATACTCTGTGATTTTGAAATCTATATAAAGTTATACTGAAGTCGTTTATGAATGGCAATTTGTTCATGCTTTCCTCACTTATAATAATATAGTATCTTTATTTGATAGTATATCACATTGCTTAGGTAGAATCAATACAGTATAATGTATTTATACCAAGTGAATGAGAGGAGGAGCGCAATGCAAGCAAAGCAAATTGTATTTACCGCACCAAATACCGCGGAACTTTTGGATTGCCAGATCGGTGAACCGGGTGACGATGAAGTGGTTGTTAAAATCGCATATACAACCATCAGCAACGGCACGGAAAAGGCAAATTTGATCGGAGATTTGAACGTATACGGGGGAACGCCGCTGGCGGTTTCTTCTGCGAGGCCGCAATTTCCGAGATATTTGGGGTACAGCGGCGCGGGGGTTGTGTGTAAAACGGGCGCAAAAGTCACTTCCGTCAAGGTAAACGATCGTGTAGCGGTTTTATTCGGCAAGCATAGTTCTTACTGTAAAGTGAAAGCGAGCCGCGTGGTGAAGCTGCCGTCCGACGGTATTACGCTGTCGGAAGCATCTATGGCGACGATTACGACATTTCCGGTTGCCGCGCTGCGAAAGACACAGCCGGAAATAGGAGAATCGGTCATAATTATGGGACTTGGAATCCTTGGGCAGTTTGCGGTTCAGTTCGCGAAAGTCATGGGACTTGTTCCGGTAATCGCGGTGGATCCGGTGGAGGACAGGCGGAATTTTGCGTTGTCTATAGGGGCGGATTTTGCTTTAGATCCATTGGCGCCTGAGTTTGCTGCGACGGTGAAAAAATTGACCGGCGGCGGAGCCCATATCGCGATTGAGGTGACCGGCAGAGGCGAAGGGCTGGATATGGCGCTTGATTGTATGAGGCGGCAGGGACGAGTCGCGCTTTTAGGCTGTACGCGGGACTCAAATTTTACAATTGACTATTACAGGAAAGTGCATTATCCGGGGATTACGTTAGTCGGCGCGCATACGAGCGCTCGTCCTGAATATGAATCGTATCCGCATTATTGGAACTATCGTGACGAAGTCGGTACCGTCTTTAAACTTCTTGAGTTCGGACGGATTGATTTGAAAAAGATGATTTCCGAAATACATACGCCCGATGAAGCGCCGGAAGTATTTAGAAGATTGGCGATTGACAAAGATTTTCCTTTTGGCGTTCAGTTTGACTGGACAAAAATGTAAAAAGAGGTGAGCAGGTATGCGGAAAATTAGACTGGGACATATCGGGGTTCTTCATGATCATAGTAGCGCAAAATTGCAGTGCGTGCGAAAATATCCGGATATTTTTGAAGTGGTAGGCGTTGTTGCCGAGACAAAAGAATTGGAAGAAAAGTGTAAAAATCAACCGGCCTATCGGGGCATTCCGTTTATGAGCGAGGAGGAACTCTTTGCTGTTCCTGGGCTTGACGCAGTGCTGGTAGAGGGGTATGAATTGAATTTGCTGAATATCGCCAAGCGTTGCGTTGACCGCGGCATTCATATTCATTTGGATAAACCGGCGGGAAATGATCTTGAACTTTTCAGAAGTATTTTGGATGAAGCTGCCGAAAAAAATTTGGTTATTCAGCTTGCGTACATGTATCGGTATAATACGGCGATTCAGCACTGCCTGAAAATGTATAAAAACGGTCAGATTGGCAAGCTGACGGGAATTGATACCGCTATGTGTACCCATCACAGCAAGGAAAAAATCAAATGGCTTGAGAACTTCAAAGGTGGCACGATGTTTTTTATTGGCTGCCATATGGTGGACTTGATTTACATGTTTGCGGGTAAACCCAAAAACATCGTGCGCTTTAACCAGAAAACGCATCTGAATGGAAATGACGCTGAGGATACATGTCTTGCCGTTTTTGAATATGACGATTTCTCCGCGACTATACGCATGAATTCTACAGAGGTAAACGGGTTCGGCCGACGTCAATTCGTGTTATGCGGCGAGGAGGCCACCGTGGAAATCCGTCCGCTGGAGGGACCGACTATGATGCGGGTATCTACACGGGAAATGTGCGAGAAAACGACATATCAAGATAAATATATGAATGTTCCGCCGGCCGTTATGGCGGGGCGTTATGATTCTATGATGATGGATTTTGCCAGAATGGTTACGGAGGGAAAAGAAAATCCGTTTAGTTTTGAATACGAATACGAATTGCAAAAACTTGTTTTATATACATGCGGTTACGATGTTGATTGGAAGTAAATCTTTTGAATGGATTGGTTTTCTTTAGTTTATCTAAAAACCGGCGTTTGCTGCAGCGAACGCCGGTTTTTTTGTTTTTAAATTTATAATTTTAGGCGTTTATATCATAGAGATAGCTATTTGAAATAGAAACGGCCAAAATACAGCGTTCGTTGCTTGGAAAAGACGGAAATTTGAAATATTTCAGACAGAGCGATTTGCGCGTTTGTTATATGCATAGAATCGCCTTATAATAATGAAGAAAATGTGCGGATTTAAATTGCGGTGTGTATTCTTTCTTTGTCACCCTGCCATGCCGGATATCATACTATGTAATCGAGGGGGTTGATGTTGCCATGTATGAAAATGTAAAAATTGGAATAATCGGCGGCGATATGCGCCAAACTGCACTGGCACGCCGCCTCTCGGATATGGGATTTGAAACTGCAGTATGGGGGCTTGCGCGCGACGGTGATATAGGCCGCTCCGTACGGTGCGGCGACTGGCATGGCGCTGTAACGGACAGTCGGGCGGTTATTTTGCCTTTGCCGGCTTCTGTTGACGGAGTACGGGTAAACGCGCCGTTTGCCGACGGTTTTGAATTACGCATGTCTCATTTAATGAATGAATTGCCCGCTGACACTCTGCTTATCGGCGGCAAATTTGATTTTGGAATTAAGGAAGCGGCAAAGGAATGCAATATTCCTTTGCTGGATTATTTTGAATGCGAGGAATTGCAGATTAAAAATGCGATCCCGACTGCTGAAGGCGCGGTTGAAATTGCAATGCGTGAAATGCCGATCACAGTTTTTGGTGCCAAGGCGCTGGTATGCGGTTATGGCCGAATCGGTAAAGTGCTCGCGACAATGCTGAAAAATATCGGCGCATCGGTTTGTGTAGCTGCACGCGGACAGCAGGAATTAGCGACGGCAGCGGTTTGCGGGCATTCTTCGGCGAAATTCGGAACCGGTGACTTTGTGCGTGCAATATCTGATGCGGATGTTGTGTTTAATACGGTGCCGGCTAAAGTTTTGGATAAAACTTTGATTGAAAAAATGGAGAAATGCTGTCTGGTCGTTGATCTCGCTTCCGGACGCGGCGGTGTGGATTTTAATGCTGCCGAGGCGCGCGGTATAAAAACCGTGCATGCGCTTTCTCTGCCCGGTAAAGTGGCGCCGTTCACTGCGGGCGGTATTATTTGCGACTGCGTACTGGAACTTTTAATACGGGAGGGAGTCATCGCTAAGCCATGATCGGATTTGCATTTTGCGGGTCGTTCTGTACACTTGAAAAATCGTTCGGTGAATTTGAAAAAATGCTGCAAAAAGGCCGTGCGCTGCAGCCGATCGTCAGTGAAAACGTTTTTTCAACCGATACTCGCTTCCAAATGGCGGATGAATTTTGCACCCGCTTGAAGCATTTAAGCGGGAAATCCGTAATTCATACGATTTCTGACGCCGAGCCGCTTGGACCGAAAATCGTATTAGAGGGATTGATAATTTGTCCGTGCACCGGCAATACTTTATCTAAAATAGCAAACGGAATCACCGATACGGCAGTGACAATGGCGGCAAAAGCACATCTGCGTTCCAATCGGCCGCTCGTTATTGCGCTGGCTTCCAATGATGCACTGTCGGCCAATTTAAAAAATATTGCTGCGCTGCTTGAACGTAAACATATTTATTTTGTCCCTATGTATCAGGATGATCCGGAGAATAAACCGCATTCACTGATTGCGGACTTTTCTCTTTTGGAACAGACGTATTTACTTGCGCTTGAGGGCAGACAACTGCAGAAAATTTTTATTTAATCTGTTTTTAGGGAAAAATTTCAATAAAAAAGTGTTAAAATTGCCATTCATAACGAAAAAGGTTAGGTAAATAATAATATCAGAGGACGCAACAGCGGACTCAATTATATAGATAACTTGAAAACAGAGGAGAAAAGAAATGGCAAGCAACAAGGCACTTGTTCCCGAAGCTAAGGCGGCTCTTGAACAGTTCAAGATGGAAGCTGCAAGCGAAGTCGGCGTAACGCTTAACCAGGGTTATAACGGTGATCTCACCTCTAAGCAGGCAGGCTCTATCGGCGGCCAGATGGTCAAGAAGATGGTAGAGAAGTACGAGAACGAAATTAAAACCAAATAACAAAACCGCAAATTTTTACGGTTTCAGGCACCCGGATGTTCCGGGTGCCTTTTTCTATGCGTTTTTAAAAATAAAATTGTCGTTTTTTCAAAAAAGGGGTTGACAAATATGAGAAGATAGTATATACTAAAAAAGTCGCCGCGAGAGAGATCGAACGGTAACGCATTGGTCATTGAAAATTGAACAACGAAGGAAACATGAAACTGAGAAGAAGTAGTG
>CATYXQ010000050.1 GCA_958414825.1 uncultured Eubacteriales bacterium
ACAATTATTAAACTGCTTCTGCGTTTTTATGATATACAGTCCGGCAGCATCCGAATTGCAGGACGAGATATACGCACAATTCCTCGTGAAAATTTTTATTCCATGTTCGGAACCGTAATGCAAAATGACTTTCTATACGCCGATACAATCGAAGAGAACATACGTTTTGGACGCGATCTGACGCATGAACAGATTATCGAAGCGGCAAAAATTGCCCAGGCAGATGATTTTATCTCGGCTTTTCCGGAAAAATATGAACATATGCTATCACAAAAAGGAACCAACGTATCAGGCGGTCAAAAGCAGCGTATTCTCATTGCGCGCGCTGTAGCGGCTCAACCGAAAATTCTTATTTTGGACGACAGTTCCTCAGCCCTGGATTATAAAACCGATGCAAACCTACGCAGCGCACTTTCTAAAGCGATGCGCGGCACAACCGTGATTACCGTTGCACAACGCGTCAGTTCGGTCAAAGACTGCGATGTGATTCTTGTTCTGGATGAAGGAAATATGATCGGCATCGGCAATCATGAAATGCTCATGCAAAACTGTTCCGAATACCGCGAAATCAGCGAATCTCAGATGGGAGGTGCTTTTGTTGACTAAAGGCGGTTTTACACGCGATCCGCGCACCGAAAAAAATCCAAATAAAGACGCGCCGGCAAAAAAACTTGATCGAAAAGCTGCCAAAGGAATTTTTCTGCGTCTCGGGAAATACATGTTAAACCACTGGCCGCTTTTCTTACTTGCGCTCTTGCTCGCACTGCTTTCCAATCATTTGGCTCTGCTCGGCCCCAAATTTTCAGGGGACGCAATCGATATTATCGCTGCAGAAAGCGGCGTGGATTTTCAAGCAGTTTGGTTCAATGTGGGCAAAATGCTCGCATGTTACATTGCTTCCGGCGTTTTATCATATTTGCTTGCGATACTGATGATTCAACTCAGTCAAAAGATCATCTATACCATGCGACGTCAGCTTTTTGAAAAATTGACTTCCCTTCCCGTCGGATATTTTGATACACACGCAACCGGAGATATTATCAGCCGCATTTCTTATGACATCGACACAGTCAATTCTTCGTTGTCCCATGATCTTGTACAGGTCATGACCAGTCTGTACACTGTGATCGGTTCCCTGTTTTTTATGTGGGAAATTTCCAAACCGCTTATCGCGATTTTCGCCATAACAGTTCCGATTTCGATACTGTTTACCCGGTATCGCTCTAAACGGGTTCGACCGTTGTTTCATCGGCGTTCTCAAAAACTGGGAGAACTCAACGGGTATGCGGAAGAAATGCTCTCCGGGAACAAAACAATCCGCGCCTATAACCGTGAAGACGAAATTGTCGGCCGTTTTGACCGGCGCAACACCGACGCAATGGACGCCTATTACAAAGCGGAATATTACGGTGCTACGCTCGGACCGTCAGTCAACTTTATAAACAATCTTTCTATTTCACTTGTTATGATCTTCGGCGGTATTTTGTACATGTTTTCACAGAGCGGATCTGCCAAAATAGGATCTTTGTTTTTCATTACGCTCGGCGGAGTCGCTCAGTTTGTCCAATATTCCAGAAAATTTGCAGGGCCAATCAACGAATTTGCCAACATATTCAACGAGTTACAGTCCGCTTTTGCGGCTGCAGAACGCATTTTCCGCATTATTGACGAAGAACCGGAAAAAACCGATTTGCCGGATGCCGTATTGCTTGAAAATGTCTTGGGTAAAGTCGATATTGACCGTGTTACTTTCGGCTATACGCCTGACAAAACCATCCTATATGATTTGAGCGTCTGCGCCGAACCGGGAAAAACAATCGCTATTGTCGGTCCTACAGGAGCCGGAAAAACGACGATTATTAATCTGCTTATGCGATTCTATGATGCAAACTCCGGACACATTTTCATTGATGGTACAGAAATCCAAAGTATACAGCGCAATTCTCTGCGACGTGCATATACCATGGTGCTTCAGGACACATGGCTATTTCACGGTACAATCCTTGAAAACATTGTATACGGTAAAGAGGATGCAAGTATGGAAGAAGTAAAAGCGGCCGCTCGCGCTGCGCGCATCGACACGTATATCGAACACCTGCCGAACGGCTATAATACCATGTTGTCCGATGACGGCGTCAATATTTCCAAAGGACAAAAACAACTCATTACCATAGCACGCGCCATGTTATCCGAATCAAATATGCTCATACTGGATGAAGCAACTTCAAACGTAGATTCCCGAACTGAAATAAAAATTCAGCAAGCCATGTCTGAACTCATGAAAGGACGCACCTGCTTTGTAATTGCCCACCGGCTTTCCACCATTCAAAATGCAGACCTGATCCTTGTGCTGCAAAACGGCCGTATTACCGAACGCGGGAATCATGAAACGCTGATGCGACTCGGCGGATTTTACAGCACCCTATACAATTCTCAATTCACCTAATTAAAATCTTACCCCTTTTCTCAAACGTATTATATTAAAAAAATTATAATCATAACGGCACGGAGATTCCGTGCCTATAATTTAAGATTAAAAATTCATCCGAAAATGAAATACCCCCGTTTTTACGGGGGTATTTCATTTTCGGGCATAGCCCTAATAATACTGGCGACGCACAAGTGCGTTTTTAGATTGGCCTGCCAGCCATGCAATTGTTACTTACTACCCATAAATGGGGCCCGTGGGTCGAATATACTTAGCTGATCACTTTCTTGATCTCGCTTTATCTGTTCTGCTATGTATGTCTTAGCTTTCTCCCTTTCATGAGTTCCGCATTTGTTCCAACAGAAACCATGCCAAAAGCTGTGCGTATTTTTACAGAAAACCAACCACTTACTCCGATTATCAATTTCGTAAGAGCTTTGTTGGGAAACTAGCCTTTACGCCAAAACGATAAAAGAATTATATACGAATTTTAGCAAACTGAAGGAATATAGTATTGGCGTTATACATTACTTTTTATCTACTAATATCCCTATCCAATACAAGAGTTCAAATCCCACCATCGCTAAAATATCTTTTTCATGTGGCTCTCACAATTCAATCGTAACCGACTCATAATGTAATGCTTTGTGTTTATATTATGAGTTCATTCCTCGTTGGATCAGTACGATTTCAACGCACATATCACGAAAATAACCAAACAAAGAATCCGAATGTGGCCTAATCGGTAATTCATCCGGATTCTTTGTTTTATATTCACAAATAGGATTTTTGAACGCTCACGTTTTCATTTTAACATCGCTGTCCAATCAAGCCCCCGGAACTTCCCCGTTTAAATAGTTAAAAATATTCTTTTAACGCAAATATTTTGGCAGGCGTTCTTTTATATCCGAAAGTACCGCATCCGCTTTCTCACCGCTTGAAATGCGCAAAAGCCCCTCAGTTAAATCAGCATCCGCTTTGACAAAATCCAAACGCATATACGGAATTTCACGCGCGCGAGCCGCAGCGTCTGCAAAAGCCAAAGTTAAAGCATCCGCATCTTGCAAGGTTCTCTCCAGCACATCATTTCGCGCAGGCAAATATCCCTGCACCTTTTCGTTTAATTTGTCAAAAAATATGTCTCCCGACATATATTCCAAGAATTGCCGCGCTGCGGACAATCGTGCATCATCTGTTGCATGCAGCACAACCAACAAATGTGACTCGATATACCCCGTGCTGCCGGGAATTTCCATATATCCAAATCGACTGTAAAAGTTCTCTTCCGTATCGGCTGCAGCGGCACAATCCGCTATGCCGGCCTGCACATCATATAAAAAACCGATTTTCCCCTCACCGAAAAGCCCTCGTAATTCTTCGGATGTCATTCCCTGCGGAGATATTTTTTCTTCAAAAATATACCGCAGTTGCTCATATGTCCGCATACCCGCCGGATTGTCAATAGCAAGCTCTCCTTCTTCATTCCAAAGATCTCCGCCGTTTGCCCAAATCATGGGAAAAACATGGTACCCCTCTCCTGGCATCACACCGCTTGACGGAAACGCCAAACCAAAGACGCCATCTTCCAGCGCGCTCACCTTTTTAGCGGCCGCTAAAAGATCACCCATAGATTGTATTTCTTCCGGTATTACTTGCGCTTGATTTAAAAGCGTTGTATTATAAAAAAGCATTTGTGTGCCGTAGTACCACGGTAATGCATAAAGTATACCGCGGTCCGACACAGATTCAAGCTGCATATTGGTATATGTTTGCAGAATCTGTTCATCGATTCCCGCTACAGAGCGAACCGCACCGGTTTCCAGCAAAGCGGGAAGCCACTCTGCACGAATATGCGCCACAGTCAAAGAAGAGTCATCGGATATATTCTCAAGTAATTTATCCAAATACGAAGAATAAGGTTGCGAACCGTCTAATTCTACTTTAATCGTTGGATTTATTTTCATAAATGCGTTGGCTGCCGCTTCATACGCAGAATAAGCACTTTCATTTGCCAGTTCAAAAGAAGAGAATTTTATGGTAACCGTCTCGGTAAGCTCTGGGGATATATTGAACTGCATACGTTCACCAAGGGTATTCTGATTTTCATTTTGCGGCGCACCACAGGAAAAAAGCAATACCATCATGGATGAAAGCGCTGCAAAAACTAAAAACAATTTTAAATGTAAATTCATTTTTTCCCCCTTAATAACAGTCTCAATTCTTTTATGTATTCCCAGTCGTTTCAAGCCTTGCATACAAAGAAACGTTAGAACGGTAAGAACACAAAATGGAATTGAGAGTAATCATAAAATAGAATAAACAAACAACGCCGTCTTTGCTGTGATCTTCTAAACCAATTGTTTGTAAATTTTGCTTCTTCTATTCTAAAATCATAACCAATCCGCAAAAAAACAATCGAAATAAACTTTCTGACAGCAACACAAATTATAAAACTGCTTGTACATGCTTTTTTGTAATATGTGCCTCCAAACTTTCATACTTATATTCTGTAATGAAAAATTAGGAGGTAAAAGCATGCAAAATCAATATCTGCCCGAAGGACTTTTGATCGGCACCGCGCAAAATCAGGAATACATTTCTTCTCAAACCGGGTTGGAACGCGCCATGCAGCAAGGAAAAATTTTAGAGGCGCCGGCCGCCATGTGCGACAGCGAATTGAACCTGTATGTCGATCTCGGCGGTATTCGCGGCATCATGCCGCGCGAAGAAGTCGCGATGTGCCGTCCGGGTGAGGAAATCAAACAAATTGCCGTCATCACACGGGTGAGCAAACCAGTATGCTTCAAGGTGGTTTCCATAACTGAGGAACACGGGATTCCAGTAGCGGTTTTATCACGCAGACTGGCGCAGATTGAATGTAAAAATGCATTTTTAAACGATTTAATCTGCGGCGATATCATTCGCTCAAAAATCACGCATCTCGAAAACTTCGGCGCTTTTGTAGATATCGGCTGCGGCATTATTTCTCTTTTGACTGTAGATTGTATTTCCGTTTCTCGCATTTCACATCCGTCCGACCGTTTTTCAGTCGGAGAATATATACCGGTTGTTATTCGCTCTATTGATTCCGAAACAGATCGGATATTTGTATCGCACCGCGAACTGCTTGGTACCTGGGAGGAAAATGCAGCTGAATTTGCACCGATGCAGACCGTTTCGGGCATTGTACGCAGTATAGAAGATTACGGAATTTTCATCGAGCTTGCACCGAATTTGGCCGGACTTGCGGAATATAAAAGCGGCGTACATATAGGCGATGTAGCAAGTGTCTACATAAAAAGCATTATTCCGGCTCGCATGAAAGTAAAACTGGTGCTGATTGATTCCAGCGCATCGGTATGTTGTCCGATAAAACGCAAATACTATATCAATACCGATGAAATACGTCATATCGATCATTGGCTCTATTCCCCGCCCGGATGCTCCAAAGTGATTGAAACCGTATTTTAATATTTACAAATTTATAAATTTGTGCTATACTACCAATAGCAGAAAAGCAACGGAGGTGTAAATATGGGCAACGTCATTATAACCATCGCACGCCAATACGGCAGCGGCGGTAAAAGAATCGGCGATCTGATTTCTAAACTTCTGGGCGCCGATTTCTATGACCAGGAATTAATCACGCTGGCCGCCGAAAAAAGCGATCTATGCAAAGAAGCGGTAGAAGAAGCTGACGAAAAAAGTGCAAACAGTCTCCTGTATACATTGGCTATGGGATCCACAGCAATGCTGCATCTGCCACAGTACAATATGCCAATTAACGATAAGCTTTTCTTAGTGCAATCGGAAATTATCAAAAGCGCGGCCGCCAAAGGCTCCGCTGTCATCGTCGGACGGTGCGCAGACTATGTGCTTCGTGACAATCCGCGGACAATCAGCGTATTCATTTATGCAGATTCAAAGGTCCGCGCGAAACGCATTGCCGAACGCAGTGGGATCACCGAATCCGATGCATATGATCTCATGGCAAAAACAGATCGCCGCCGTGCCAATTACTATAATTTCTATACGGGCAAACGCTGGGGCGAAACCGCAAATTATAATTTGTGCATTGATTCCTCCGTGCTCGGCCTGGAGGGTACGGCAAAAATCATTGCGGAATTCGCAAAGCAATATGAAAACTGATTTATGATCCAATAAGCAGAGCCATGAAATATTCGTCTCTCCGCTTATGATTTTGCAAATACACGACAAAAGGAATCCGCCGGTGCGAAAAACACCGACGGATTCCTTTTGCAATTATTACCTATACATCGATTACTCGTATTTATATTTATATTGCACTTCACTGAGAAGATCCCACAGCAAATTAATCGTGTACACGGCAAAAATCATGGCAATTACAAAATCAACCAGCCAAGCCACCTCAAATTTCGGGAAATAGACATAACCACCGGGAGCAGTAGCGTCATTTCTGAGTTTTACCGATTGCACATCGACAACAAAATAAAAATACAAAATGCTCATCACAGACATAAGTCCCGCCCACACGCGCATTATAACCGTTTTGCGTGAAAAAACCATATAAAGCGGCTGAGAACTGCTGGAAGCCTCCGTGACTGTATCCATACCGGTGTGCGTCTTTGTCACTTCTCGGATCACCATCGCAAGCGCAAAGACCGTTGCAAGGAAAGCGATCTGTTCTACCGCGTTGCAAAGTGCATACGGCAAATACAGCTTTTGAGCCCGCTCGATCTTATGAACAGAATTATACACATACTCGCGGGTAAAGATCAGCATCGCGACAAAAGTCGCCGAAGAACAAAGCAAATATGCAAATGACGCAATTTTTAACCGTTTTGCTGCCCTCGGCGCATATTTTGCAATTGCAGCCGCAGCCGCAAAGAACAAAATCGCAGATAGAAAATCGGGCAGCCAGTTGATCTCATCCACATACAAATCGACCGAAAACAATGCGGCAAAAGATGCAAGCAACATAAAGATATGCACGCGGCGCAGAACAAAAAATCCGGTTTTCGGTACAACCTCGGCATCATACAACGCAGCCATGCTGTCCCAAAATTCCGTATGACCGGAAAGATATTTGACATAGCGATACATAGAAACAAACCAGATAAGGCCGACAAGCAAAGCAATGCAAAAAGCCAAAGCAATCAGAACCGGCCTAAAATTCAGCATCGTCATCCCCTCTGGCGTCACATATCCCGTGCTGTCATATGGGACAAGCAGCGTCAGTTCCGGGAGTACCGACATTGCAAACTTGATAACAAAAAATATCGCCGTCAATCTTGTATAAATCCAGTCGGCCTGCTGAGAACGCTGTATCTGCCGCCTCTGCGCAAGACGCGAAATCCATCCGACGCGCGCCAAAGCATTCTTTCGCTTTCTGAAAGTTCCGCGCTTTTTCTTATCCGGACATCCGTATAGAAACGCACCGCCCTCTTGGCGGGCGCCCAGATACACAAGTCCCTGAAACAGCAGATAAAATGCGCGCACACCGAATACAACTTCCGCCACCGAAAAACAAAATGAAAAAAGCAAAACAGTAGTCTGCTCGCCGACATTTGCCGCCGTAATCCCAAACATGAGCAAAAGCGCGGGAATTTTCGCAAAAGAAATCCAAAACATCTGAATCAATGCACCCCTGGCTTCCGCAAGCTCCGGACACAAATCACAGAGCTTTCCGATAGCGCCAAGTATAAGAAGATAGCCGATAGCGTCCGGCAATCCATCTATCATATTGATATTTGGATTCAACAGAAAAAACAGACCGACACTCAACATTCCGAAACGGATCACTTTTCTTCGCTTTTTCATGTAGCCTCCCCGTCAAAACTGATTTTTGCATAAGCGCTGTACAGCATAATCGCGGAATACAACTGCCAAAACAGACGAAAAAGAAACAACGGAATTTGAAAATATGCCGAAATATATGCTACAAAATCAACAAAATACAGGCCATCCAGCGTTAAACCGATCAAATAATACGCCACACACATCACAATGCAAAACGCCGCTCGCCGACAAATCCGAAAAAGCCCGACCTCACGCGCAAGATCATATACGGCTCGGCAAAGCAGAATATGAAAAGCAAACCAAAGCAGCATATCTGCATAATTCTGTACTGCCGTATAATTCGTAAGACCGATTCCGAGCGCACCGGCAAGTTTTTCTCCGATTGGAAAAAAAGCATCGATCAGGCGATAAGCCCCAAGCAGCGCCATCGGCACCGTAAGGTAAAAACTATAGCGAAAATACGCGCCGTAAGGGCGCAACTGCCAAAGCGCATATCCCATCATGCAAAAGGCAATCAGATCCGTATACTCAGGGCGAACAAAATTGAGTATGCGCAGCAGATAGCCGATAAACAGTACGCCGAGTCCCATTATTCTGTTTTATCCTCGTTCATGCCGCAGCATTTCTTATACTTTTTCCCGCTCCCACATGGGCACGGATCGTTGCGGCCTACTTTTTGCGCTTTACGGACCGGCTCGCGGCGCGTGGGCATTTTGCCGCCTGCAAATCCCTCGATCAGCGGCTTCGCCACCTGCTTGCGCTCAATCGGCGCCTCTTTGCGCGGCAGAGCGGAAAGAACACGCAGTACCGTTGCTTCTTTGATGTCGGCGATCATATTGTCAAACATATCCGCGCCCTGAATGCGGTATTCCGTGATCGGATTCCGCTGCGCATATGCGTTCAAACCGATGCTGCCCTTTAATTCATCCATCGCATCGATATGATCCATCCATTTTTCATCTACCGTGCGAAGCAGCAGCGTGCGCTCAATTTCCCGCATATCAATTCCGGCTGATTTCCAAAGCGCTTCTCTGTTTTCATAGAGCTTAAATGCCCCCGCAGAAGCTGCATCGGCAAGCTCGGTCTCCTGCATCGCACGTATCTGCTCCTCTGTATTCTCCAGCTTGAGCACAGCGCCCGCAAAGCTGGTCAACAGCCCATCGTAATTATAGTGTTCCTCACCGTCATGCCCGACAAAGGACATAACCATACCGCGCGCAACCGTATCAATCCACTCACGGATCAACCCGCCAAGATCACGTCCCTCAAGCACATCGCGGCGCTGTTTGTAAATGATCTCGCGCTGCTGATTCATGACATCGTCGTATGTGAGGACGTTCTTTCTCCGATTGAAGTTCTGATCCTCGATTCGTTTCTGTGCCGATTCAATATTGTTGGAAAGAATTTTTGCATCAATCGGCGTATCTTCGTCAAGTCCGAGCTTGTCTACCATATTAAACAATCTGTCTCCGCCGAACAGGCGCATTAGATCATCCTCAAGAGAAATATAGAACTTAGACTGTCCCGGATCGCCCTGCCGCCCCGAACGACCGCGAAGCTGATTGTCTATCCGACGGCTTTCATGGCGCTCGGTACCCAAGATAAACAAACCGCCGGCTTCTCTGACACGATCCGCCTCCGGTTTGATTTCTTCTTTGTACTTTTCATAGAGTTCTGAGAAAGTCTTGCGGGCTCCGAGCACAGCTTCATCCTCCGTATGCGCGCTGCCGGTCGAAAGCATGATGAGTTCTTCATCAATCCCCATCTTTCGCATCTCGGACTTCGCCAAAAACTCAGGATTGCCGCCGAGCATAATATCCGTACCGCGCCCGGCCATATTGGTCGAAATTGTAACCGCGCCGAATTTTCCGGCCTGCGCGACAATCTCCGCTTCTTTTTCATGATGCTTTGCGTTGAGGACAACGTGCGCAATGCCGTTTTTCTTCAGTTCGGCCGACAATTCTTCACTTTTTTCAATTGAAACCGTACCGACCAAAACCGGCTGTCCCTTTTCATGACACTCAATAATTTTCTGCACAATCGCACGATATTTTCCGGCGCGGGTCTTATATACCGCATCCGAAAAATCATTGCGAATCATCGGGCGATTCGTCGGAACTACGACAACGTCGAGGTTATAAATCTCACGAAATTCAGTCTCCTCGGTCAAAGCGGTACCGGTCATGCCCGACAGCTTTTTATACAGACGGAAATAGTTCTGGAATGTGATAGTCGCGAGCGTCTTGGATTCTTTTTCAACGTTCACATGCTCCTTGGCCTCAATTGCCTGATGCAATCCATTATTGTAGCGACGCCCGGGCATAAGGCGTCCGGTAAACGCATCCACAATGATAACCTCGCCGCCCTTGACCACATAGTCCACGTCCCGCTTCATAATACCGTGCGCGCGAATAGCCTGATTGACATGGTGTGCAAGCGTAGAATTGGCGGGGTCGGCATAATCTTCCAAATTAAAATAGGCTTCTGCTTTGGCAATGCCGCTCGCCGTCAAGACAACCGTGCGCGCCTTTTCATCCACAACATAATCAGCATCGGCAGAGATTTCCTCAATCTCCTGCTTATCATCGGTTTCCTTAATCACCATTTTTTTCAAGGTACGTGCAAAGCGCTCGGCAATCTCATACATTTCAGTTGATTTTTCGCCCTCGCCTGAAATAATCAGCGGCGTGCGCGCTTCATCAATCAAAATAGAGTCAACCTCGTCCACAATGGCAAAACTGTGACCGCGCTGCACCATCTGAGACTTATACACAACCATATTATCGCGCAAATAATCAAAACCAAATTCATTGTTGGTTCCGTATGTGATATCGGCCTGGTAGGCCTTGTGCTTTTCATTCGGCATCTGCCCGTGTACGACAAGTCCGGTTTTAAGACCCAAGAACTCATATACACGCCCCATTTCTTCGCTGTCGCGCCGCGCCAGATAATCATTTACCGTTACGATATGCACGCCGTCACCGGTCAGTGCGTTCAGATATGCCGGCATGGTCGCAACTAACGTTTTGCCCTCGCCGGTTTTCATTTCGGCGATTCGCCCCTGATGCAAAATAATACCGCCGAGGATCTGTACATAAAACGGGCGTTTGCCAAGCACACGCCAGTCCGCCTCACGCACAAGCGCGAAAGCGTCCGGCAAAATGTCATCCAGCGTTTCACCGCCGGCCAACCGCTCTTTGAGTACTGCCGTCTGTGCGCGGAGTTCATCCTCTCCCATTGCCTCATATTTCGGCGCAAGCGCATCGACCATGTCCGCCGTCACTTTCAGTTTTTTGATCTGATGGTCGCTGTAGGTTCCAAATACTTTTGCAAAAAGTCCCATTCCTATAGTTTCCTCCGCTGTCTGCGTGAAATTTTCATGAACACTTTATTATACAACATTTATTTATAATATACCATAGTATTTTAGAATTTTGTCCTGTACTTTCTCAAAATTCACAATAAAATCATATTTAACCGTCCCGATATTGCGCTTTTCCAAAATTCATGATACAATCAAATCATTGAAAATCAACGGAGAGAATTGTATGAACAGCATCAACATCGTCCTTTTAGAACCGGAAATTCCGCAGAATACAGGCAATATCGCGCGCACCTGCGCCGCCACCGGAGCCGCGCTGCATCTGATTCGGCCGCTCGGCTTTGAAATCGACGATAAAAAGCTAAAGCGCGCCGGTCTGGATTATTGGGATGAACTCGATATTTCCTATTACGATAATCTGGACGAGTTTCTTGTAAAAAATCCAAATGCGGAAATTTTTTATTACAGTACCAAAGCACCGCGCGCCTACACCGAAATCCGTTATCCGCGTCCCGTTTTTTTGATGTTCGGAAAAGAAACAAAGGGCCTTCCCGAAGAATTGCTTGAATCGCATCTCGACCATACGGTGCGCATTCCCATGCGCAGCCATCTGAGAAGTTTAAATCTTTCAAACTCGGTCGCGGTCGGCGTTTATGAGGTTCTTCGCCAACACGGCTTTGACGGTTTGAGCGAAGCCGGAAAATACGGACAGTCATAAATACGGCAAATACCGCCCCAAAAGAGGCTCAATACGCGCACAATCGCCGAAGGGCGTAAACGATCTTTTCAAAAATAAAATTCCCCCGCTTTTAGACGGGTGCTCGTAAGACAGTAATCCATCAAAAATTACGAATTACGGCATCTGTCTGACAGGGTTGGAAAACAAACGAACATACGGCATTCGGCTTCGGCTGGATGCCGTTGTTTGTTTTTGGGGCAAAAAAGCCTTGTTTTATGCCCTGTATGGCAGGGTTAGTGATACGGGTGAAATAGTTGCCGTTTTCGTGATAAAACCCTATAAAACAGCGAATCACGGCATAGTGAATGTTCTTCGCTATGCCGTGTAAGTCTTTACGAATCCGCAAGCAATCCCACGAAACCGTTAAGCCGATAGCTGCACTTTCGATGCAGAGTACGCAAAACGCCGCTAAAATCGTTATATTGCTCTTGGTTCATAGAAAAGTTACACTTTAATGCGGTAAATTTCGGTGAACCTATTGAAAAATGCCACATCTATATGCTATAATGTGTGTACACACATTGAATATGAATGGGGGGTACGGCAGATGAAAAAGTTGCTGTCTTGTGAGTTTAACATGGATAGCGGTTGTGTGGAACTGAAATTTAACGATGGCAGTATGATTGCCATTAACTGCACCGCCGTAGAGAATGAAATTGCTGACAATATGTATCAGTGGTCAGAGCTTGATTATCTTATCTACAATGACCCGTTGACGTATGCCGACCTCGTTTTGAATGGCGATCCGGAGGCGTATCTCAATTCAGTCACCGAGTACAAGCCTTTAGATTTTTGATTTTATATATGGGAGAGAACAATGGAAAAGACTGTTGAATTTGAAGTTATTGAAACAATATTGCAACTGTATGACATTCACGAGCAGGTCGTAGATCAAAAAATGTACATTCATGCGATTGAAGATAATGGATGGATGAAGCTAATTTTTCGTGTCACCTTGGCAAATGGCAGATTACTGGTAATAAAAATCTTGCATGAAGATGATGACATAGAAACAGAAATACAGAAGGTAGAGAAGCAGAGTTATTTCTCCGAAATGATGCGCTACCATGGAATTAAGACCCCTGCTCGATATATGACTGATGGCAAATATGTTGCGCCATTTACATATCATGATTTGCCCTGTATGGTAACTGTCGAAGATTGGTGCGGTGAGGAAATCACCGAGATTACTACAGACATTGCATATCAGATTGGTGAACTAATGGCTCGTATGCACGCGATCTCACTTTCAAACAAGTATGAGATTGGACACAGAACTTTATTCTCCGCAGCTTATTGGAATGATGTAGATGCTTTTTCGGATTTTTGTGAAATCACAAAAGATGAAAAGCTTGAACAAGCGATAGTCAAACAAATAATTACGCTCCATGATGAAAAATTGGAGCATTTACGTGCCGTTTGGGAAACACTCCCCAAAGCAGCAGTTCAAGGTGATATTTCTATAAATAACCTTGTCAACGCTGAGGGTGGGTTAGTTGTCTTTGATTATAACAATGCAGGCGATGAAGTCCTTATCTCTGATTTTGTAATGGAGGGTCTGCTAACTGCCTATGAGATGGATTTACCAGATGATACTCCTGCTTCATCTCGCGAAAAAATCTTTCCTGCGCTTTTGAAAGGATACCTTTCTGTCAGACCTCTAAGCGAAATTGAAAGCAAAGCAGCATGGGAAGCTTACACGCTTTACCACGGCTTGTGGTTTACAAGAATAACATATAATGATGGCTGTCTTGAAAAGCTTGTGGAGAATGGTGAATATGATGCTGCAAATCGTTTGCTAAAACAGATGCTTGAAGATATGATGGAAGCTG
>CATYXQ010000051.1 GCA_958414825.1 uncultured Eubacteriales bacterium
TCGAACTGCGGAACCCCGCATAAAGACTGGATTTCTTGCGGACAACACTGACACTAAGTCCAAAAATTTCGAGTCAGGCCCGTTATGACCACTTTGATACCTCTTCGTATATTAACCCGCTCATGCAGGGTTAACGCTTATTCAGTTTTTCGCCTGTCTTTAAGTCTTCAGTTCGCGTAAACTCGCATGACGTAAGATTTCCCGGTGTTTTCGGTTTTAAAATGCTTGAAAGCATTCAAGCGCTCCCTATTATGACCATTTAACATTGCTACTATAAACGCGAAAATTATTATAACATATTTTTATCAAAAATGCAAGGACTTTTTTTATAAAAGCCAAGATCGAAGACCTTGGCTTTTATATTCGTTGCAGATGGTTTTTAGGAGCAAATCCGGATTTACGCCAAATTTTGGGATGGAAGAGCAACAACATCGGGAATAGTTCCAGACGACCGGCAAGCATATCGAAAATTAATATATATTTTGAAAAATCACTGAAAAAACCGTAATTTTGCGATGGGCCGACGAGTTCCAGCCCGGGACCGATATTGTTAATGGTAGCCGCGACAGCGGTAAATCCGGTGGTCGTATCATGACCGTCTATGGATATAAGCAGAGTAGAGGCAGCGAATATAAAAATATACGCGACCAGAAACGCGCTGGTTGTATGAACGATTTCGCTGCTCACGATTTTTCGTTCCAAACGGATTTTTGTTACGCTGCCCGGATACAGATAACGGCGAAGTTCCTCACGGGCGCGTTTGGCGAGAATAATGATTCGGGATACTTTGAGTCCGCCTCCGGTACTTCCGGCGCATGCTCCTATAAACATCAACAGCACAAGTATAGTTTGAGATAATGCGGGCCAGAGCGCGAAATCACAAGTGGCAAAGCCGGTTGTGGTCATAATGGAGGAAACCTGAAACGCAGCGTGTCGGAGTCCCTCCTCTATCGTTTCTCCCGGAATGTAGGTGTTCCAAAAAATAATGCCGACTGCTGCTGCGAGAATAATGAGATATGTTCGGAGTTCCTCGCTGCGCAGAGCTTGCCTCCATTTTTTTATCAGAAGCAGAAAGTATACATTGAAATTGACGCCGAACAACGCCATAAAGATTGCAACGACCCATTGAAGATACGGCGAATAATCGGCCATACTGCTGTTGCGAATTCCGAAACCGCCGGTGCCCGCAGTACCGAATGTGATCGTAATTGCATCAAAAGCGGACATGCCGCCCGCAAATAGAAATAAAAATTCCAGTACGGACAGCAAAATATAGAGCATGTACAGGATCAGTGCGGTATAACGGGTCTTCGGCACCAATTTGTCCACTGCGGGACCGGGGCTTTCGGCGCGCATCAGGTTCATTTGGGATCCGCCGGCAAGCGGCAGAACCGCCAGTAAAAATACGAGAACGCCCATGCCGCCGATCCAGTGCGTAAAGCTGCGCCAAAACAGGCTGCAGTGCGAGAAAATTTCAACGTCGGATATAACGCTTGCACCGGTTGTTGTAAAACCGGAAACGGTTTCAAAAAGAGCATCGGTAAAATTCGGAATTTCCCGGTTGATGATAAAGGGCAGACAACCGAAAATACTGAGCACAATCCAGCAGAGCGCGACAGCCGTAAACCCTTCTCTAAGGTAAAAAATCATATTTTTCGGTCGGCGAAAGACGATTGGTACGCCTACTGCCGCGCAGATCAGCGAGGAAATCAGAAAGGCGTACGCCGTGTTTTCACCGTAGACGAGACCGACTGCAAAGGGCAGGAGCATAAACAGGGCTTCCATGTTTAAAACCCAGCCCAGAATATATAGAATGATACGAAAATTCATAATACTGTCCTTAGGCGAGAATATCGCCGATTTCATGGAATCCGCTGTGCTTGGTGACAACAATAACTGTATCGCCGGGGAGAACGCAGTCGTGACCGCTCGGAATGATGATTTTTCCGTGGCGGTTGATGCAGGCAATGAGGAGATCCTGCTTTAAAGAAAGTTTCAGAATAGGTTGATTGGCTATGGGAGCATCCTCTGTAATGCGGAATTCAATCGCTTCGGCACGGTTGTCAAAAATGTGGTAAAGCGTTTCAATATTACTGCCGAGTGAATTTTGCCGTGCTCGAGCATAGGCGATAATTGATTCTGAGGTGATGTATCTCGGATAGACGACGCTGTCCATATCAAGTCTCGTAATCACGTCATGAAAATTGGTTCGGTTGATTTTGGTAATGACCTTGGCATTGGTCGTATTTTTTGCGTACAATGTGAGCAGAATATTTTCTTCGTCGATGTTGGTAATCGGAATAAATGATTCGATTTGCGCAAGACCCGACTGCATAAGCAAACTTTCGTCCGTACCGTCGCCGCAGATAATCAGCGCGCGGCTGAGCAGAGAAGCCAGTTCTGAACAGCGTTCGGGACGCTGTTCGATAATTTTGACCTCGATGCCGGTATCTAAGAGTTGTTTGGCTAAGTAGTAGGAAATTTTGCCGCCTCCGACGATCATGGTGTTGGAAACCTTGCGGGTTTCAATGTTGGCTTTTTTAAAGAATTTTTGCGCATTTTGCGCCGCGGCGATAAAGGATACAATATCGCCCTCATGAAATACGAAAGCGCCTTTTGGAATCGTGAGTTCGCCGTCCCGTTCTACGGCGCAGATCAGAAGACCGTTTGAGAAAATCTCCTGCAAATCCATGATTGCTTTTCCGGAGAGGATATTCTTTTCGGGAATCCGAAACTGAATCAGTTCGGCGTGACCTCGGGCAAAGGAATTGATGCTGATGGCGCCGGGAAGACGCAGCAGTCTTGCAATTTCATTTGCAGCTTCAAGTTCCGGGTTGATAATCATGGACAGTCCAAGCTTTTCACGTATGTAGCCGAGTTCATCGCTGTAATCGGGCGTGCGAACTCTCGCAATCGAAGCGCAGTTTCCGACTTTTTTTGCCATTGTACAGCAGAGCAGATTCAATTCGTCGCTGTCTGTGACGGCGATAATCAGGTCGGCGCCCTCAATGCCGGCTTCCATCTGCACATTGTAGCTCGAACCGTTGCCTACAATGCCCATGACGTCATAAGTGCTTGAAATTCGATTGACAATTTCGGCACTTTTGTCAATCACGGTGATATGATGCCCCTCTTTGCTGAGCTGCTCGGTGATGGTTGTGCCGACGTTGCCGCCGCCGACAATAATGATATTCAGCGTGCGATTTTCGGATCTATTCAGTTTGTCTAATATGGACATATCGCTTCTCCATTTACTTTTTTTCAAAGACGCAGACGACCATTTTTACAAACAGTTCGCGAAGTCCGGGTATTTTTGCAGGTATGCGCAGCATGCCGCGCAGGGGGATTTGTTTGTAATATGCCGGGGTAATATCCATCTTTGACAGAATTTTATGAAATCGTCGGATGGTCATGTGATTGATATAGGAAAAATATTCTGTTCCGTCGGGACGCGCCGAGATCCGAAAAGCGATTCGGGCGTCTCCGTCCGGAACGTTTTTGGCGAGTTCTTTATACCCTTCGACCAGAGTCGCTTCGGAAAAAAAGAGATGAACCCACGGAATATAAATTAAATCGCTCAGATGCGCGCCGAACGGATGATGATACGGAGGAAAATTGACAAATAAACGACCGCCGGGACGCAGTACGCGCATCATTTCGGCCAGTACGGCCTCCGGACGCGCGACATGCTCCATGGCGTCGTTCATAATGATTGTGTCAATGCTGCCATCGGTAAAGGGAAGCGCCGCAGCGTCGGCGCAGACAAAGCGGAATTGATCGGTAAGTCCGAGTTTATTTGCCAGCGCATCCGCTTCGGCGCGGTATTTTTCGAGAATTTCCACACCGATGACTTCTTTTACGCCGCGCGAGGCGTAGTACAGCGATTTTCCGCCAGCTCCGCAGCCAATATCCACGACGGTTTTATCGGAGAACATTTCCGCTTCCGAATACCGTTCCAGGTAAAATTTTATGGTTTCGGCGCCTTTTTCATATTGCCACATGGCATAGGATTTTACGCCGTTGTTCTGCAAATTGAGCGGGTGTACCGGCGGCTTAAAAAAGCGGTTGCACCAAAGCAGGAACCGGGTTCTTTTTTTCATGTCATTTTATCCTTATAAGTGAGTTGAGCCCCTCAATAAGCGCGTCGCAGAGCGCGTCCGCTTCATCGGGGGTATTATCATGAGACAGACTGATGCGGATTGTGCAGTCGGCCTCGCGGTCGCTTTTTCCGAAAGCAGTCAGCGCGCGGCTGATTTTCTTTGCGTGCGAGGAGCAAGCCGAGCCGCTGGACACACAAATGTGCTTTGCGGAAAGAAAATTCAGCATGGTTTCGCTTTTGATATTTGGCAGCGTCAGGCTGAGAATGTGCGGCGCGGCATGTTTTGGCGTATTGAGGTGAATTTCGCGGAGTTCCGGCGTATCGGCAAGACGACGGCGTATCCGCTCGCCGACTGCTTGAATGCGTTGTTTGTTTTCATCGAAATGTTCAGCACCGATTCGCGCTGCCGCGCCGAAGCCTGCGATGCCGAGCATGTTTTCGGTACCGGCGCGCAGTCCGTTTTCCTGCTGGCCGCCGTGAATGATCGGGCAGAGCGCGCGGCGTTTGAGCGCTTCGGCAGAGACGTAGAGCGCCGCCGCGCCCTTGGGACCGTGAATCTTATGCGCACTGACGGTTATCAAATCCGCGCCGAGGCTTGCCGGCGAAAATTTGACTTTTAAAAAGCCCTGCACCGCGTCGCAGTGACATAAAGCATCGGGTTGAACGGCTTTTGCCGCTGCGAAGACGTCGCGTACTGGGTAGAGCGCGCCGGTTTCATTGTTGACCAGCATACAGGAAACGAGGACGGTATTCTCATTTAGAGCGGAGTTCAGTTCGTCAAAACAAATCTCGCCGTTTTTTGTGGAAATCCGGACAACATCGGCGCCGAGCGTTTCCAGATAAGCTGCAGAAGCTTCAATTGAAGCATGTTCTCCCGCACTCAGGATAACGCGCGGCCGTCCGCGCCTTTTTTTGGCGGTATAGCTGCCGATGAGGGCAAGATTGTTTGCTTCGCTTCCGCTGCCGCAAAAAATCAGCTGTCGGCTGTCCTGCGGCGCATTGAGCGCGCAAAGCACTTCGGAACGCGCTCGATTCAGAATCTTTTCGGCGCGCAGTCCGGCGGTATGCATGGAAGACGGATTTGCAAAAGCATCTTCCATGACCTCATAAACTGCGGTTTTGGCTTCGTCGCAAAGTGCGGTTGTGGCGCTGTTGTCAAAATAAATCTCGTTTGTCATGCGATAAAGCGGAATGTGTTGACGGCGGCCTGCATATCCTCAATGTGTTTTTCAAAATTGTCCGAGACCGAGGTATAGGTCAGCACGTAGGCAAAACTGTTTTTGATGCAGACGACCTGGAGAAAGCTGTAGTCTGTGCCGCCGAAAGAAGCTGCGTATTCATACTGCATTGCGTCTTTTCCGTCGAGCAGAAGATTGGACGAGGTCACGTTCTGCATCTCGCCGAAAACCTCTTCAAAGGCTTTTTCATAGGTTTTGAAATAGGTGTCGGCGTCCGGTATGGAAGCGTCCACGCCGTATACGTTGACCGTTATGCTTGTGGGATCGGCTATTGAATGATAGGCGCTCGTCACGCCGGTGGAGAGATCGACAACCCATTTTTGCGGTACGAACAGGCAGTAATCCACGACCGAAGTATCCGAGGCCAGTTTCATACCGGCGGGCGCTTCGATTTCTTCGGTTTTGCCGCAGGCGGCAAGCATGGAACAGAGCAGTGCGCAGCTAAGACAGAGCGATAAAAATTTTTTCATATGTAACCTCACACTTTCAGTTTTAGAAGTTCTGCGGCGGCCGAGAGAACGCCGATTTTTCCGCTTTCGTAGGTCAGACCGCCTTGCATAAAGACGGTGTAGGGAGGACGGATTGGACCGTCGGCCGAGAGTTCAATGGAAGAACCGCCGGTAAAGGCTCCGGCCGCCATAATGACAGGATCGGAATATCCGGGCATATCCCAGGGTTCGGGCGAGACGAATGCATCTACCGGTGAACCTGCCTGTAGACCGCGGCAGAAAGCCACCATATTTTCGGGCGCGCCGAGCTTGATTTCCTGGATGATGTCAAAGCGCTTCTCGTTCCAGCGCGGAGAAGCTTCATAGCCGAGCTTTTCAAAGATGTACGCCGCGAAGTGCGCGGTTTTGAGCGCCTGGGCGACAGTATGCGGAGCGTAGAACAAACCGCGGAACATATTTTTGGTTTGTCCGAGCGACGCGCCGATTTCAAGACCTACGCCGACGGCGGTCAGACGGTATCCGGCAAGCTCAACGGCACGTTTTGTTCCGGCGATATAGCCGCCCGATTCGGCCATGCCGCCGCCCGGATTTTTTATCAGCGATCCGATTGCCATATCCGCGCCGACGGCTGTGGGTTCGATTTCTTCTGCAAATTCGCCGTAGCAGTTGTCCACGACGACGTAGGCTTTGGATACCGAGTGAATCATTTTGCAGGCCTCGCCGATTTCCTCTGCGGAAAGCGTCGGCCGGTTCAGATAACCTTTTGAGCGCTGAATAAAGACGACTTTGATTTTTTCGCCCTGTCGGAGCAGATTTTCGCGGATTTTCGGGAGGTCGAGTTTCCCGTTTTTCAGGTCGGTTTGCATGTAGGCGACGCCGAAATCTTTTAGTGATCCGCGTCCCGCCTCGCCTGCCGTGCCGATCACTTCGTCAAGCGTGTCGTAGGGCTTGTCCGCTATCGAATAAAGGATGTCGCCGGGGCGGAGCAGGGCGTACAGTCCGATGGCGAGCGCATGTGTGCCGCTGGCGATGCTGTGTCGGACAAAAGCAGCTTCGGCGCCCATGACGTCGGCGTAAATTTTATCCAGCGTATCCCGTCCTCGGTCGTCGTATCCGTATCCGGTGCTTGGCGCAAACATGGCTTCGCTGACGCGGTGACGGCGAAAAGCGTTGAGAATTTTTTCGGTGTTCTTTTCGGAAACCGAGTCGATTTCCGAAAAAATCCCGGACAGAGCGGCGTCCGCTTCTTTTGCAAGCTTAAAAAGTTCTGTTTCCATATTCAATCCCTTCTTGGATGAGTTTAAGCGCAAGCGCTGCACATGCCTTTACATCGTTTAAGTCCGCAATTTCACACGCGGTATGCATATTTGCGGTGGGAATTGTCAGTGCAGCGGCAGCGCATCCGGCGTATACGGTCTGTATGGCGGATATATCCGTGCTTCTTTCGGAAATAGCCACGGGCTGCACGGCGATTTCTTCCTGCTTTGCCAGAGCGAGCAGCCGCTTGGCAAGACGCAGATCGCAGAGGCCGGAAGCGCTTTTATACAGTAAAGCCGCTCCGTCTCCCAGGCGGGGAGAGGCGTCGGCATTTGCCGGCGTCAGGTCAAAGACAAGCGCCAGATCCGGCGAGACCGTAAAGGCGGCGGATTTTGCGCCGCGGTGTCCGGCTTCAGATTGTGCGGTAAAGACAAAATATACGTCGTCTTTTGGCGCTGTGAGTTTTCTTGCAATGTCAATCAGCAGCGCGCTCTCGATTTTACCGAGCAGAGTACCGCAGATTTTTTTATTGCCGAGACGGATCAGCGACGGATGCAATGCAAAACGGTCGCCGATTTGTACGCGCCGCGCGGCGGCGCGGCGATCCTTTGCGCCGATGTCGATGTACATTTTGTCCGGCGTATAATCCGGCTCTGCGTGTGCGTCTGCTGTCAGTACGCCTCGCACGCCGCGCTCGGACTGTACAAGGGTAAACGCGCCGGCGCTAAGGTTGATATCCCCGATTTTTCCAAACCGGATCAGACCGTTTTCCTCAATATAGGTCACAATCAGACCGGCCTCGTCAGTATGCGCCGAAAGCATAAGTTTTTTCGGGTTGGCGCCATTGCCGCGGCGCACGGCGATCAGATTGCCGAGCGCGTCGGTGTGCATCTCGTCCGTAAACGGTTCCAAAAGGGCTTTGACTTTGCAGAGCAGCGTCTGTTCTCCGCCGGATACGGCGGTATAGGTGGCCAGTTGCTTTAAGATTGTGTACATAGCGCCTCCTCGGGAGTGAAAGCATCGAGATTTTCAAGAATGGCCGCAAGCAGCGCGCGCATGGAGACGTAATCCTGCCGGTCAATTACGCAGGCCGGCGAATGCAGATAACGGGTCGGTGCGGAGAGCGCCATTGCGCGAACGCCGGAGCCGTTTCTTTGGATGTGCGCGGCGTCGTTGCCGCCTGAAACATATTGCTTGATTTGAAAAGGAATTTTTGCAGACTTTGCCGTCTGTACAGCAAAATCGGTCAACTCGCGGTTATAGATTGCGCCGCGGTCCAGCAGTGAGATAACGCCGCCTTTGCCTAAAGCAGCCACCCGTTTTGCATCCGGCACGCCGGCAATGTCCGCGACAGCTGTGGTTTCAAGCACAATCGCAAGCTGCGGCGCGATTCGCTCCGCAGCGGCTCTTGCGCCGGATAGGCCGGTTTCCTCTCGCACGCTGAAACAAAAACAGAAATCATATTGACTGCGGCGCGGCGCGGCGTACAAAGTCCGCATGGTTTCAATCATCAGTGCGCATCCGAGCCGGTCGTCAATCGCCTTGCCTTTTATCAGGCGGTTTCCTTTTCCGAACTCAGTAAATTCTGAATCAAAGACGGCTGTATCGCCAATATCACAAAGTTTTTTTGCGTCTTCGCGGCTGTGCGCGCCGACTGCGATAAACATATTTTCCTGTTTTGTCCAGGTATCGCGCGCGTCTTTGCTTTGAAGATGAATCGGTTTTGAAAGAATCACACCGGGCAGAGGCGGTTCGTTTTCGCGCAGAATCCGAATCCGCTTGCCGCAGAGCACGGCGTTATCAATGCCGCCGAGCGTTTCAAATTTTAAAAAGCCGTCGGACGTGACGTCCGTAATCATGAAACCGACTTCATCCATATGCGCGCTGAGCATGACACGCTGATTGTGTCCGGTACCCCGGATAATCGCTGTGAGACTTCCGAGCGCGTCGCAGGAATAGGTATCGCAGCAGTCTTTGATTTCCGCTTCGATCACGCCGCGCACCGCGTCTTCAAAGCCGGAGGGGCCGTCGGCTGCGCACAGTGCGCGCAAAAGCTCAATTCCTTCATACATGGGCGTATACCTCGCTCAGCTTTTCGTCTGCGTAGAGCGCCGAAAGCAAATCGGCAGCGGCTAAAATATCGTCGGTGCAGACGATTTCGGCGTCGGTGTGCATATTCAGAATCGGTATCCCGACTGTGGCGGTCGGGATACCGCCGTTGGTCAGCGTCAAAAGGTCGGCGTTTGTGCCCGTGCGTTTGGGTTCGGCAATTTTGCACAGCGGAATGCCTGCCTGTTTTGCAAGCGTATGAATGCAGGTCGTGAGCAAACGTTGGTTAGAGGACGTGACCGAAAGTGTCAGACCCTCGCCGAGCTTGGGGGTGTGCGAGGGCAGTTCCGGACAGTCAGGCGCGCGCGCAAAGCCGGTATCCAGAATCAAAGCAAGATCGGGACAAACGATGTGAGCGGCGCTGCAAGCGCCCGCACCGCCCAGTTCCTCCCGTGCGGACAGGCAGAGATAAAGATCAAAGCAAAGCTGCATGTTCGGCTGTATGGCCGAGTAAAGCGCTGCGGCGCAGGAAGCTTTGTTGTCAAGTCCCTTGCTGCATAGACAGTTGCCCGAAAGCTCGGTAAAACGAGGCGCAAAGCCGACCGGAGAGCCGATGTGAATCAGCCTTTCAAGCGCGGCGTCGTCATAGCCTGTGTCGATGAGCAGTTCTCCGATTTTCGGCGCTTTTTCGCGGTCTTTTGCACCTTTTAAATGCGGCGGCGTGGAGGCGATAACGCCGAAAATCGGTTCTTTGCCATGAATGATGACGTCGCCGGCCTGCATGGCCTTGACGTCCAGCCCGCCTATGTTGGTTACGCGCAGAAAACCGTCCGGGAGAATCTCGGATACCAACATGCCGACCTCGTCAAAATGTGTGTCTACCATCAGTTTCGGCGCATTCGGGCGACCGCAGCGGCGGATAAACAACAGACTGCCAAGCGGCGTTTCAATGCATTCGTCGAAAAATATTCCAAAATGATCGGTCAGCATCTGTTTTGCGCTGTATTCGCTGCCGGATACGCTCATTTCAGTACACAGCAGCTTTAGCAGTTCTTGAAGTTTCATTTTTATTCCTAAAAGCCGTTTACGATTTCTTTGAATTTTTTGCCGCGCTCCTCAAAATTTTGAAAGGCGTCAAACGAGGTGCAGGCGGGGGAAAGCAAAACCGTGTCTCCCGGTGCGGCGAGCCGCCGTGCCGCCAGCACCGCGTTTGTAAAATCTTCTTCGATTAGTATGGGGATTTTGTCGGGTTGATATTCGCTTGCACTTTGCATGGCGGAAAAAATCTGTTCTTTTGCCTCGCCGGTCAGGACGAGCGCCTTTGCGCGGCGGAGAATTTCAGAAGCCAGACTGCCGAACGGGACATGCTTGTCGCGCCCGCCGCAGATCAGAATCGGTTTTTCATGAAAGGAACGCAGCGCCGCGATGGTGCGTGACGGCGAGGAATCAATTGAGGAGTTGTAGTAGCGGACGCCGCCGGCAGTCCGGACAAATTCGATTCGGTGTTCTACGCCGCCGAAATCCTTTGCGATTTGCGCGACGGTATCGGGCGTGACAAGTCCGAGCGTCAATCCGATTGCGCACATGTAGTTTTCCACGTTATGCCGCCCCGGAATTTTAATATCCGAAGTTTTAAGGTAAGGCGTATCATTGACAAAAATGCAGCCGTTTGTTTCATAAATCCTGGTTTTGGCGCAGATGTCGGCGGGTGCTTTAGTTGAAGAAAAGGCGATTTCCTCCGCGCCGGTGGTACCGAGCAGAGCCGCGCTGGTCTCGTTATCCGCATTCAGCACCACGCGCTTTGCGCCGTGTTTGTATACATTCAGCTTTGCCGCCGTGTATTCTGCCATATCCGTGTGCCAGTTCAAATGATTTGGCGTGATATTGGTGATGGCTGCAGCAAAAGCGGATTTTTGCATGGTCATGAGCTGAAAGCTGGAGAGTTCCACGACGGCGTAGTCGCGCTCGGTCATGTCCGAAAGGCGGGGGAGGAGCGGGGTACCGATGTTACCGCCGACAAAGACGCGAACGCCCGCTTGCTTTTTTTTTGCTGCGGCGGAAAGCAGCAGGTGTACAAGCGTCGTGGTCGTGGTTTTGCCGTCCGAGCCGGTAACGGCGAAAAGCTTTGCAGGGCAAAGTTCAAAAAACAGTTCCATTTCGGAGGAAAGGCGTATGCCTTTTTGCACGGCGTCCGCAATTTCCGGCAGATCCGGTCGGATACCGGGGGAACGGAAGAGAATATCACCGTCAAGCCCCTCAAGGTAGCGCTCTCCGCAGACAAATTGTACGCCGCGCGCGGCAAATTCGACAAAGGGTTCTTTTTCGGTGTCTATGTCGCGCCGGTCGCGTGCGCATACGCGCGCGCCGTTTTTCAACAGGTAATCGATCAAAGGCAGATTGGAAACGCCGAGGCCGAGAACGGTGCAGCGTTTTCCGAAAACGTCATAGGACAAAATCACAGACCTCATTTCTGCGTAAAATGCTATACAAAATTATTATATTATTTTACGCGGTCAAAAGCAATACAAAAAGGCAAAAAAAGACCGGCGGCATTTGCCGCCGATCCTGCAACACGGGGTTGTAAGCCGAGTTCTGTTGACGAAAACCGTCCCGCAGTCATCTATCTTTGCAGATCGTTACCGGTCTGCTCGGGTATACATACCTCTGCCACCCGGAAAAATGTGCCGGGCCGACACTGCCTTGCGGCATTTTCCATACGGTGTTGCTTCGGATAGGGTTTACAGTTGCACACAGTTGCCTGTCGTGCCGGTGAGCTCTTACCTCGCCTTTCCATCCTTACCGCTTGCGCGGCGGTTTATTTCTGTTGCACTTTCCCTGAGGTCGCCCTCGGCGGACGTTATCCGCTATCCTGCCCTATGAAGCTCGGACTTTCCTCGCGATAATACCTTTCGGCAACATATCGCGCGACTGCGCTGCCCGGTTGCGCTGTCATTATACCTGCTTTTGTCCGATTTGTCAAGTAAGGCGCGCTTTTACTTTGCGCTCTATGCCTTGAAATCGCTTTTTTTGGCAGCGCTGCTTACGGCAAGCAGCGCCGCGGCCGCGATTGCGGCGCAAGCAGTAACGGCGGCGACGGCAATCCAGTTTACAGAGACAATTTGCGTGATGTCAAATTCGCCGGTTTCCGCATTCTGTAGCTTGGAAAAAATCGAGGCGACGTCAAAAACCAGCGCGCCTGTGCCGATAAGTCCGGCAAGAATCGTCCAGATATTGCGGCGCACGGCGATGCTTTGCGCCTGCGCCGTCCGCACGGGGAGATAGGCGTGAAAGTCGATCATCGAGCCTATGTAGACCGAAACCAGAACCATAATGATCGTTTCGGGCAACATGTATGTTGCGTTGTAGATGAAAGAGTAAATCAGCGCGGCCTTGGTCGGAATCGAAATACCCGCCCATACGGTTGCGCCGGAGAGAACATGGCACATATATCTGCACAGACAGACGAGCACAGAGCCGAGCGCAAGCGCTGCAGCCTGATTTTTAACATGTTTGCGGAAAACACCGCCGAGTCCGGTGACGGCAAATGCCACCACATAATCGAGCAGAATGACGGCGACGATGCTCTGCCAGGTGGTTACATAGGAGAGCGAGGACAGACCGGTCAGCTGCTGGATGATACCGAAAACAAGTCCGGCGGCGCAGCCCCAGCCAAGTCCCCAGCGATAGGACAGAATGACAACGGGGAACATGGATGCGATGGTAATCGAGCCTCCATAGGGCAGGTCCACAAGCTTAATCAGACTGAGGATTGCGGCGAGCGCGATCAGAATCGCGCTTTCCGCAAGCGCGCGTGTTTTGGTGTTTTTCATGGAAAAACCTCCGTAAAATATAAATTCCGCACAGACATATGTCCGCGCGGAAATACATTACGGTAAAACATATCTCCCTACGACGGCATTATCCGTATCAGGTTAAGGGTTTGAACCATCTGTTCATCTCAGCCGTTTCCAGCACCCCTGACATATTCTGTTCGGTCGGCTTGATTATAGGACAAACTTCACCCTTTGTCAAGAGTTATTCGATTTTTTTCGCAATTTCATAGATATTTTCCGGCGTGTCTGCGATGGCTTCCGCACCGTGTTGCAGGAGAATCTCCGCGCTCTTGTAGCCATAGCTGACGCCGATGGTATGCATACCCGCGTTTTTGCCGGTCTGCATGTCGATATGCGAGTCACCCACAAAGCAGATTTCACTCGGTGAGAGCCCGAAAATTTCCGCAATTTTGAGCGCGGCTGTCGGGGAGGGCTTGAGCGGCACGTCGCGCACGCCCCACAGCGGAGAAAAGACGTTCTTACCGAAAATCTGTTCAACCAGAAGTACTGCGGCGCGGTGCGCTTTGTTGGTCAGAACGGCGGTTTTGCAGCCGTCCCGCTTCATTTGGCGAATGGTTTCCTGCATACCGGGAAAGGCCGTTTTGGTATTCATATATTCGGTTTCATAATCGGAAATATAGAAATTTGTGGCGGCGTCTATTGTTGCTTCATCCGTATCTTCGGGAAAGGTGCGCAGTACAAAATTTCGCGGGCCGTCGTTGATGCCGCGCAGAACCTCCGTGCGGCCGATGGGGGCAAGACCGAAGCGCGCGCGGGTTTTGTTCATAGCGCGGTTCAGTTCAGGCAATGTGTCGGCAAGCGTGCCGTCCAGATCAAATATGAATCCTTTAATGCTCATAAGCGCGTTCCTTTTTTCAAAAATCCGACCTGCTCAGTCGGCTGGGTTCTGAAAATAAGATGTGTCTTTTCGTTCAACTTATTATAGTCGGATGTCCGTTCGATGTCAAGAAAACGCTTTTTTTTCGGCACCTTGACATAAAACCTCCGTTTCGGGTCAAAAATTTTGGCGGATAGGCCATTTTCATTTAAAAA
>CATYXQ010000052.1 GCA_958414825.1 uncultured Eubacteriales bacterium
GCACTTTCTTGCTCTACCACCTTCGAAATGGGTGTTGACGTTGGTGACCTTGAAACTGTGTTTTTGCGAGATGTTCCACCGTTGCCGTCCAACTATGCACAGCGTGCCGGACGTGCAGGCAGAAGTCTTGATGCGGCGGCGTTTGTGCTAACATTTGCAAAGTTAAGTTCTCACGACTTGGCATTTTTCAAAGATCCCAAGCGAATGATTGGCGGAACAATACTTCCTCCGTTATTCAAAGTGGATAATGAGAAGATAGTTCGTAGGCATATCTATGCGGTTGCTTTGAGCATATATTTTGCGGATCATGAAGATCAATACAACCACAACGATGCGGATAAATTCATAAATCAAAAGGGATATGAGGGATTCATTGAGTGGATCAATAGTCATCCCCAAAGACTTTTAGATATGCTGAAAGCATCCATCCCCGATCTTGATAATTTGCACAAGCGTCTCGGTATTGATGATTTCTCTTGGATTGAAGAATTCAGCGGCGCCGAAGGAGTGTTTACGCAGCTGATTCAGGAATATGAAACCAACATTCAAAATTTTGAAAAGCTAATCAAGCAATTCAAGAGAGAAAACGATTTGGCAAAAGCCGCTATGTGCGAAAGAAAGCTTCAGCATTATAAGAAAAACAAGCTGATTGATTTCTTGGCTCGTGGTAATATACTGCCAAGATACGGTTTCCCCGTTAATACAGTTGAGCTACAGCAAAATACAACCGCAAACACTGTCTCCAAGTTGAGGTTGAGCAGAGATTTGCAGATTGCAATAGCTGAATACGCGCCTTCCTCTGAGGTTGTCGCTGACGGCAGACTATATACGAGCCGTTATATCAAGAAATCCGCAACAGGTAAAGATAAGCAGGATTGGTATACCGGATACATTGGAGTCTGTCGAAATAAGGATTGCAACACTGTAAATTATAGCATCACTCCTATAACAAGCGAAGGAATTCCCTGTTCGGCTTGTGGCAGAAAGTTGTTTAAGATGGATTTCTATGAAAGCATAGAACCACGCTCTGGATTTGTTGCTGAACGACAAGATCGAGATGTTCCTATGACTCGTCAGGAAAAGAATTATCGTTCCGAGGATTATTACATCGGAAATGTTGCCGCAAGAACGATAGATAAGCATAGGTATCTGTTTAACTCAATAGAAATTCAGGTTGAATCCACAACCAACGACTCCTTGATGGTTAAATCCGTTAGTAACTTCTATGTTTGTTCTCTCTGCGGTTACGCCGTAGCAGAGGATGAAGGTATTGGCGAAAAAGAGATTGAAAAGCAGATGCGTGATGGAGCATTGTCCGTAACGACAACGAAATCTCACGAAAGCTTATACGGACAGTACAACTGTAATTGCCATGAGCTTGTTAGACGATCGCTTCACCATGAATTTAAAACCGATGTTGCTAAAATATCCTTCAAGTGCAACACATCCGACTACAACACGATGGTGTCGGTAATGTATGCGATCTTGAATGCGATGGCTAAGGATTTGAATATCGAAAGACGAGATATCAAGGCATGTTTGTCCGCCAAGCTCGTTAGCGGTATTTTAGATCTCTCTATCGTTATTTATGACTCTGTTCCCGGTGGCGCAGGTCACTCAAGAAGATTGGTAACTAAGGACGGAAAAATGCTGTATAGCATCTTTATGTCGGCGTTGAGATCAATGAGTGAATGCAACTGCGAGCCGTCTTGCTACAACTGCTTGCGTAGTTACGAAAACCAAAAGATTCACGATTTGCTCGACAGAAAATTAGCAATTGAATTTTTGCAACAATTTGTCGGAACGGTTGAAACAGTAGAGGAAGATGAGGATACAGATTCAATACCATTCTAATTCAAAAAAGCGAACGTTCTCAATGCTAAAAGATTCTTGTTTCCCTTATATGGCAAACGTGGATGGAATTCAAGCCAAATAAAAATTCTAATAATTATATGCCGCTATCAAAGCGTGATATGCACGCAGCGATAGCGGCTTTTTCCTTTCTCGAATTTTCGTAAAACCTATTGACAAACTTTCTTTCATATGCTATAATTACTACACGGTACAATTGTACCTTGTGTGATTTGGAGGCATTTATGAACAAGTGGAGTCCCGAAAGAGCGGAGGCGATCCGCCAATTTATAGACGAATATTTTATGGAGAACCGCAAGTCTCCGACGGTGCGCGACATCGCGGCGGGGACGGGTATCTCTAAAACTTCGGTGCAGAGATACCTCACCGATATGAAGGAACACGGCGAGATCGAGTACAACGGTCGCCGCAGTATCGGAACAAATCTCTCACGCAATATGTTTGAAACTACGCCCGCAATTCGATACGATTCCACTGTGTCCTGTGGGTTGCCGAGCGAGCCCAATGTGGAAGAAGCCGACATCATTCCGCTGCCTACCGCGCTCGTTGGTGACGGAAAGTTTTTCATTCTCACCGCGAAGGGTGACTCGATGACAGGCATAGGGGTTGACGATGGCGATCTCGTAATTGTGCGAGAGCAGAACACTTGCAGGGATGGTGATTATGCGGTAGTTCTTGTGAACGGAAGTGAAACTTTGCTCAAAACCATCACTTATCTTCCCGACAAGAAAGCATATTTGCTTCACGCAGAGAATCCCGATTACGATGATCGCATCGAGCGCAACGTGAAGATTCAAGGAATTGCGACACAGGTTATCAAGAAGCTTTGACGATGCTTTGCTTGTCTATCAGTCTTAGCAAGCACTGCTTTTGGGGATCCAAAATCCATTCTTGCTAAATAATTGTCCGTTGGTCTTAGCAAGCATCGCGTTTGTCATGACAAACGGTCCATCGGTCTCAGCAAGCATCGCCGTTGTGTCCCAAATCCCAACGGAAACCAAAAACGTATTTAACGTGTCTGCTTGTCTTAGCAAGCATCGCGGTTGGACGCCCAAATCCAACCGAAGAAAAATTATGAGTTACAGCAAACTGCCTGTTAGTCTTAGCAAGCACTGGATTTGAGCGCTCAAATCCGTCTATCAATCGCAGCAAGCACTGCTTTTGTCATGATAGACAAAACCATAGGAGGTCAAAAATCGTGAACATCAAAGAAATATTAAATAGAGTGCTCGATGTACTTAAGGATAATCACACCACGTGGTTTTATATAGAGCTTCCCAAAATAGATATAGAAGCTTTGAGAAAAAAGATTATTGCCATCTTAAAGGACAAGCACGGAGGTATCGGGACGATTCCCGATGATGAGATCGAAGCACTTGCCGATGTTCTCCTGCCCGGTGTTATAAAGTTTTTCTCTTCTGATGAATGGCGCGCTGAATTTGAAGAATGGAAGAAAGAGCGCGAGTTGTTATTAGCACAAAGAGAGGAACAAAAAGTATTAGCGCTAAAAGCAGATGAAACCAAAGTATCTTAATCGTCACGTTATCGTGACAGAAAGGAGAGCCAATGACAGGAGTTATATATGCTCGCTATTCCTCGGACAATCAGCGAGAGGAATCGATTGAAGGTCAGCTTCGTGAATGTCAAGCATTCGCAAAGAAAAATGACATCACCTTGCTTGAGCCGTACATTGACAGAGCTTTGTCGGCAAAGACAGACCACCGTCCGAACTTTTTGAAAATGATCAAGGACAGTGCGGCGAAAAAGTTCGATGTTGTTATCGTGTGGAAACTCGACAGATTTTCACGCAACCGTGTTGACTCGGCGCACTACAAATACGTTCTTCGCAAGAATGGTGTGAAGGTCATATCGGCAACCGAATCGATCTCGGAAGGTTCCGAAGGCATTCTGCTTGAGTCCGTGCTTGAAGGCATAGCCGAATACTACTCTGCAGAACTCTCCGAGAAGGTCGTGCGAGGTCTGACCGAAAACGCGCTCAAGTGCAAATACAACGGCGGCACACTTCCCATCGGATACACCGTGGACGAAAATCAATTCTTCCAAATTGATCCCATCACCGCGCCCGCTGTTCTTGAAGCTTTCAAGAAATATGCCAAGGGCGCAACGATGCAAGAAATCACCGACGAGCTAAACATCAAGGGTATCCGCACATCAAAAGGAACGAAGATCACACTTAACACCGTGACACGAATGCTGCACAACCGCCGATACATCGGAGAGTATCAATATCGCGATGTGGTTATCCCCAATGGAATCCCCGCTGTTGTTCCCGTCAAGTTGTTTGAGCAAGTGCAAGAGCGAGCCGCCGCGAACAAGAAGGCGCCCGCGAAGCACAAAGCCGAGGACGAATATCTGCTAACTACAAAACTCTTCTGTGGTTACTGTAAATGTTTAATGACGGGAGAGAGCGGAACGAGTCATACGATGGACGTTCATCGCTATTACAAGTGCCGTGGAACTCGCAAGGGCGGAACGTGCAAGAAGAAAACGATCAAGAAGAAATGGATTGAGGAAGTAGTGATTCTGCTCATTCAGAAGTTCATCTTTGACGATGAATTGCTCGACAGACTTGCAGATATGCTGATCGCCAAGCTCAATGCCGAGAGTAGCGCACTTCCCATTCTCCGACAACAGCTTGCCGAAATAGAAAAAGGCATTGACAATCTCGTCAACGCCATTCAAGCGGGAATTCTCACCGCATCCACAAAGCAACGTCTTGAGCAGCTTGAAGCCGAGAAGAGCGAGATCTCGGTGCAGATTCTCAAAGAAGAAATTGCTAAACCCACAGTTACAAAAGAAGATATACTCGCGTATCTTATCAAGTATCGCAAGCTCAATATGAAACAGCTTGACCACCGCCGCCGACTGATCGATAGCTTTGTCAATGCGATCTATCTGTTCGACGACTACTTGGTCATTACGTTCAACTACAAGGAAGGCACAAAAACTATCACCTTTGCCGAAATTGAAGAGGCCTTTGGTTCGGATTTATCATCACGCACTGCACCATAATAGATAAACCTGTTTCAATGAAAAAAGAAACAGGTTTATTTTTTATAATTTTCAGTAAAATTTTGAATGCTTATCTATAACTGTTTCGATCTTTTCTACCCCTTTGTGTTCAAATCATTTTGTATTATTTTTTAACAGGAGAAAGTCAAATGAGCGTATTGCAAGACTTATTTTCTGCATATGGAGGAGATTATGACCAAACCATGAAACGCTTCATGGGCAATGAAACTTTGTACTGTACCATTTTGCCCAAGCTCTTTCAGGACGGTAATCTTCAAAAACTCGGCAAGGCGTTGAAGGCCGACAATCTTAAAAGCGCTTTTGAAGCGGCGCATACATTGAAAGGCGTATCGGCAAACCTTGGACTCACACCGCTTTACGACGCCGTTTGCATGATTGTGGAACCGCTTCGCAATCGGGAACAAAACATAGATTATATGGCGCTGTATCAGACCATACAAGTTGAATTTCAACGTATAAATACATTATGGGAGAAGCTTGAGAACGCATGAACAAAAAGGATATATTTCCCTGTTTCAAACAGGATTTAGAGAGGCTTTCCGTCATCACGAGCGATGTTTTGGAGGGCATACCCAGCGGACTTGCCATCTATCATGTGAATAAAGATGAGATTCAACCCGTATATCAAAATTCCGCCTACTATCAGGTAATGGGCTATTCGGACAAACATATTGAAGCCATTCGCCGGGGATCTATTTTCCTTGGCGTACACCCTGAGGATTTGCAGCAGTTGCATGAAAAAGCAGCGCTGCTTTTAAAATACGGCAAAGACCTTGTCCATATCTTTCGCGTATTTCATGATAAAAACAACTGCTACCACTGGCTTCGTCTTAATGGATCAAGGCAGTGTCTCAAAGACGGTTCCATGTTGATTTATACCGTTTATACCGATATTACCGAAGAAAAGCGATTGGAAACAGAGCTTCGTGAGGCTACGATAAAAACACAAGAGATTATCAATGCGATTCCCGGCGGCGTGGCGCTCTATCGAATGGCCGACGTTTATGAAATCATTTATTTTTCTGATGGAGTACCGGAACTTATCGGCTACACAACAGAGGAATATCGCAATTTGATTCAGAACGACGCCGCGATAATCATATATCCGGAGGACAGAGACATGATCGTGGAAAATCTCCGCTCTGCCATCCGCAATCATACAACGGCCGATTTTGAATTCCGAAATATTCACCGAGACGGCCATATTATCTGGGTTCGCATTCAGGCAAGACAGGTGGGAGAAGCCGACGGCGCCCCTCTGCTCCATTGTGTGTTCCAAAACATAACCGATTTAAAAGAAACGCAATTGGAAATGAACCATCTAATCAATTCAAGTTACGGCGGCGTCGCCAGTTATCGGGTAGAAAATCATCATTTCGTTCCCATACTTTACTCGGACGGTGTAGCGGCGCTTTCCGGTTATACACGGGAGGAATTTGACAAAATTACGCATGGCAATGTCCTGGAATCGATTTACGAAAGGGATACCCGACGCGTACTGGACGCCGCTTTAAAAGCCGTGCAAACCGGAGAGGTTTTAAATATTTCATACAGAACGCGCTGCAAAAACGGCAATCTTGCCTGGATTCACATGAACGGTCAACGTATTGGTCCGCTGACCGAAAGCTGTAAATTTTACGCTTATTTTTCAGGCGTATCCGATGAAAGCAGAATGTTTCAAAACATCGCCAACGAGGCGGCCGACGCCATATATATCATTGATCGTGAACATTATGAAATACTCTACTTTCATGAATCTAAAAAGGTCTTTCCCCAAACGGAAAACTGTATTGGGAAACCATGTTATGAGGCGCTCCAGTCATTAAAAGAACCCTGTCCTTTCTGCAGCTTTAAGAGGGGGATGTCCAGAGAAGATACCGAAGTGGTTTCCAAGTGGAACGGAAGAACTTACAGGATGCACTTTCAGGAAACCGTGTGGAACGGGATTCCGGCATTTATTCAGTATCTGCGGGATATCACGGATGAAGTAAAAATACGGCAGGAAAAACAACGTTTGGGGCAATACTTTAAAACTTTGGTGGAAAATCTGCCCGGCGGCGTTGCCGTCGTGCGCCGCCAAAAAGACGGCGCCGTTATACCGGAGTTTTTATCGGCTGGTTTTGCCGATATGACCCAAACTACGTTGGAACAGGCCAAAGAATTTTATAAACATGATGCGTTAAGAGGCGTTCATCCTGACGATATTCCAAAACTTCGGAAACAGCTTGACGAGGCTTTTACAAACATAGGATGTCAACGCGAGTTAACCTATCGTTTGCAAAAAGGCGACGGTGAATACATCTGGGTTCGGAATACTTTATCGCTGCTGCCCAGCGAGGACGGCGATTTACGGCAGTACTGCTACATAAAAGATATTACCGCAGAGCGCCGGGAACAGGAGCAGCTGCGGGAACAATATCAAAAACTGATTGTACAGCATTACCGAACGCCGGGGCCGAACGTACTGGTTGTAGGACACTGCAACATAACAAAAAACAAAATACTGGAAATTAACGATTATACAGGCTTGGAAATTTTCAAAACGCTGAAGACTCAGCGAGAAGAATTTTTTTGCACCATTGCCGATTTAATTGTGGAACCGAAAGATCACCGCAAATTCTTGCAGATGTATCTCAACGCCCCCATGCTAAAAGCTTATGAGCGTCAGGAAACTGAGCGGACGTTTTCCTGCCTTATCCAGTTGCCGCATGAAAAAACTGGGCGCTATGTGCAGTTCAAAGTAAATTTGGTAGAAAACCCGGACGCCGGGGACGTCACGGGTATTTTGACCATAACGGATATAACGGAGCAAGTCATCTCTTCACAGGTTCTGCAAAAACTGTCCTGTACCGGTTATGAGCATATTATCATACTGGATTTGTCAAAAGAGTGTTATCATATTTTTATCAGCGATCCCAATGCCCGCTGCGTACCGAAAAAAAGCGGCACGCATTCCGAGTGGATGAAGTATATGCTGAAAAACCATGTCCTGCCGAAAGACAAAGAGGCTTACCGAACCTATTTAAATTCCGCCTATATCGCCCGCCATTTAGAGAAAAACGGCTACTATTCCTTTGATTTTTCCATCACGGACAGCGACGGCAATATTCGCGTAAAGCGCGTGACCGTGTTTGACATCGATTTACGCATCGGCCGGGTAGGCTTATCCAGATCCGATGTAACGGAAGCGGTTCGCGAACAGCAAAGCCTTCTCAACATGCTTGCCTATACTTTTGAACTGGCTGCTTTTGTTGATATTCATACAAAGCGGATGATTATGCACACGCGCAAAACCGTGTTAGAAGATTTGCCTCCTTTTATTGAGGAAAACTATGATACGCACATCCGCAACGGGCTGCGCCCATATGCGGCTGCCGGACAAACTCTTGAGGAAATCCGCTGCCTTTTCAAGCTGGATTCGATACTGGAGCAATTAAAAAATTTTCCATTAGGCTATGATTTCGTTTGTGCATATCAGGATAACGACGAATTGCGATATAAAAAAATCAATGTTTTATGGGGTGACCGCATCGGCCGCACAGTGTGTATCGTTCGAGCAGACGTCACCGAGATGTTGAGAGAGGAACGGAAAAACAAAGCGGATTTAGAAAACGCCCTGTCTCTTACCAGACAGGCAAATCAAGCCAAAAGCGAATTTCTTTCCGCTATGAGTCACGACATTCGGACGCCTATGAATGCCATCATGGGTATGACGGCTCTTGCCGCCTCGCGTCCCGATGATTCAAAACACGTCACAGAATGTCTGCGGAACATTTCGCTTTCTTCCAAACATTTACTGAATCTCATTAATGACGTTTTAGATATGAGCAAGATCGAGCACGCCAAAATTACGCTGAATCGAGAACATATTTCACTGCGGGACTTGGTGGAGCAAGTATCTACCATGATAAAACATCAGGCAATCGAAAAACAGCAAAACTTTAAAATCACGATAGGAAAAATTGTTCACGACAATTTTTACGGAGATCCGCTGCGGCTGAATCAGATTCTGCTCAATATTCTGTCTAATGCGGTGAAATTCACGCCCAAGGGAGGCAATATAGATTTTCAGGTAGAAGAACTGCTCGTTATAAACAACCGCGTGCAATACGCTTTCTCCATCCGGGACAACGGTATCGGCATGTCCGAGGAAATGCTTTCCCGCATTTTTGATCCTTTTGCCCGCAGTTCTCATGTAAGCAGTGTGGAGGGAACCGGTTTGGGACTCAGCATTACCAAGGGACTTATCGACCAAATGGGCGGCGTCATAAAGGTTGAAAGCAAAGAAAACGAAGGCTCCTTATTTCATATAGAACTGGAGTTTGAAGTTGCACAGGAAAAGCCAAGCATCTCGAAAGAAAAACTGCCGCTAAAGGACGCCAAATTTTTAGCCGGACGCAGGTTCCTAATCGCCGAAGATAATGAAATCAACTCCGAAATTTTAAAGAGTCTATTGGATTTGCAGGGAGCCTATTCAGAAATACAATCAGACGGCGCGCAAACCGTGAAAGCATTTTCCGCGAGTCCGCCGGGCGCCTATGATGCAATTTTAATGGATATTCAAATGCCGAATATGAACGGATATGAAGCGGCAAGAGCAATCCGAGCGCTGAATCACGAAGACGCCGCCGCCGTGCCGATCATCGCTTTGACAGCCAATGCTTTCGCCGAGGATGTACAAGCGGCTTTAGAAGCCGGCATGAATGCGCATATAGCCAAACCCATTGATATGGACATGCTCATAACCACCCTGCAAAAAATACTTTCGTAAGCATCAAATTTTTTCTTACTGCAGTCCTGCATTTGTTTCGCATAAGACGCGGATGCGGCTCCAAGCCCCTAATCCGAAAATCGTCCGCATCCTTGTCTATACCCGATTGGCATCAAAGCCCGAATGGAATCCATTCGGGCTTTGATATTTATATATGTAAAATTTCTATCCAGTGTAGCCAAAAAAATGTAAAAACTGGATCTCCTTTAAATAAGACAAAAGAAAAGCAGGATTTTCCCCGCCCTTTGAAATGTTCCTTTTTCAACTGTATGCGTCCCGGCCGCGAGCAAGCCCTCTGCGTACACGAGCAGGAGACTTGCTTTCAACCGGATATTTTTTCTTCGCCTTTACTTTATACGAAACCCCATCGCCGCGTGGCAGCATTCCTTTTTCAACCATATACTGAGGATAGTACATGTTGCAAATAAACTTTGGGAGAAAATCAATGAACAATGCAAAACCACGCTGTTCGTGCCAGCTAAGCAACGAATTCCGCTTGCTCTGGTCACAGCATGTTTACCGAACGCGTTTCTTTATCATCAGCACTGCAGCCGAACTGGCGGATTTACCCTACGTCACAAAATGGCTGCTGCAAAATCCCAGCGATTTTGCAGCGGTATTAAGTCGGTTTTACGGCAAAAATCAAGCGGAAACTTTCAAAAATCTACTTACGAAACATCTTGCTATTGCGGGCGAACTTGTAAACGCAGCAAAAAATCAAAATGTAGCCGAAGTGAATTCCGCGCGAAAAAGGTGGTATGAAAACGCGGACAAAATCGCCGTATTTCTATCCGATATAAACCCCAACTGGAGCCGCAAAAAATGGGCAGGCTTTCTGTACGATCACCTTAGAATGACCGAAAACGAAGCCAGACTGCGGCTTTTAGGCAAATATCCCGAAGATATTGCCGAATTTAATAACATTGAACAGGAGGCCATGCGAATGGCCGATTATATGACAGACGGAATCAACAGTCAATTTCAGCTATGCTGATGTAAAAAACGTGTATGAGCAAAAGAAAACCGCCTATTTCAGGCGGTTTTCCGTGTTTTGGTGGAGACTATCGGGATCGAACCGACGACCTCTTGAATGCCATTCAAGCGCTCTCCCAGCTGAGCTAAGCCCCCATATTCAGAGTGTCTATAGAATACCAGAATTTAAAGAAAATTGCAAGAGTTTTTTGTATTTTTCTTTACAAATTATCAAATTATTATGTTATCAAGGCGGATATACGCCGCCTTGATAACGCCTTGCGGCGCGTACACACGTATGAAAGAGATGTGAAAACAGGCAAATATACGCGCCCATCATCAAAAAATCCCTTTGTAACAGTCAGAAGCTTTTGCCTATTTCGGCAAAAGCTTCTTTTTTCATATCAAACTGCATCCGCGTTCAAAAATCAAATGACAATCCTTTTCAATTTTTACTTCCACTTGGAAAAAAACTGTTCGCTGCTCTCGCCATAGGGGCGGTTATACCGTCCAAGTTCCAAAAATTCATCCGGATCTCCGGTCAAACGATTGATCTTTTCTGAGCAGGTAAACACAAACTGGAATCCGGCATCGGCCGCCAGGCGAATCGTCTCTTTGGCATAAACGCCAAACGGCAGCGCCAACGCCGTACTCGTATGCCCGGTATATTCCATAAGCTTCGTCTGAAACTGTTCGATATCCGCCTCAAACGCCGCGCGATAGGCGTCGGGCGATTCACCTTTTTTCGGGCCGCATCCCTTTCGAGGAGAAATCTTATGCATGTCATACGTATGACACTGTACTTCTATCACCGAACCGACGTCCAACTTTGCGACTTCCGCCCAACTCATATACGAGTAATCCAACACATGATTTGCCGTTTCGGTATACTGCTGCGCAGCGGATCCGATCGGAAATACAACCGCCGTCATTCCGTATTTTTCAAGCAGTGGAAGCGCGTAAACGAATGTGCTTTCAAACCCGTCGTCAAACGTGATTAAAACCGGCTTTTCCGGCAGCGTTCCCTCTCCGCTGCCAAAGGCCAGCAAATCCGCCGTAGTCACTGTGGTATACCCGTTGTCCCGCAAATAAATCAAATCCTGCTCGAACTGATCCACCGGCAGAACATACGGCCCCCAAAGCTTTTGCTTCGGAGACAGATGATGATACATTACAATAGGCAGAGAAACCGCTTCGGAAAACGTATCTTCTTCCGAAATTTCCGTGCCGGTCACGCCGACCGTCAGCACCAACAGTAAAAGCAGCGAAACGAGTATTTTTTTCATTTCTTCACCGCCTTTCCATAGTAGTGTCTCCAAAAGACGGCCGTTTGAAAACCGAATGCGGCAAAGATCGAGATGACAATTCATAGAACCGGCGGGAAGAAGTGGCGGCGCAGAATTTTGACAAATTGCTACAGCTGATTACAGCATACCGAACCCGTTCATAAACATGGCAATCAGCGGGATCGTCAAAACGGAAAGCACGGTCGAAACCAAAACGCCCTGCGACGCAGTCTGCGAGGCATGTTCCAGTCCGCTGAACTGACAAAGTACCGGAAGATTGGCCGCCACCGGCATGGCGGCGATCAGCGTAATCACGCCCAGCAAGAGATTCTCCGAAACGAACAGAGAAAAAACCAAATAAATCAAAACCGGCATAAGCAGCAGGCGAACCGCGCACATCACATAAATCCGCCAGTTTAAAAATATTTTTTTAGCCGGAATCATAGCAAGATTCGCGCCGACCACCATCATGGCAAGCGGCGTGGTCATCGCGCCGAGCGAATCAATGCAGCGTTCAAGCAGAGGCGGAAAACGCAATGAAAACGAATAGAAAAGAAGCGTAACAAAACCGGCCGCGATCGGAGGCGAAAGCAGCTTTTTCACCTCAAATCCCCGCCGAAGTCCTCCGTGCCTGTCCAATACGGACGCCGCATAACCGTACATCAAAAAATTATAAATCAGATTAAAAATCGCGATATACAAAATACCGTCCGCGCCGTAAACAGACGCCACAACCGGCATACCCATAAAGCCCATGTTTGAAAGGTAAAACATGATTTCATAGACAAACGCTTCCTCTTTTCCGAAACCGGTCAGCAAACGAAGCAATTTTGCCAAAACCGGCAAAATCACAAAGAGCGCGGCGGCGCAAATCAGAATGCGGACAAGCAATCCGCGTTCCCCGGTCTTGGCCTCCGAGAGGCTGGAGAGCATCATGCAGGGACAGGCGACATTAATCAGCACTTTCGCAAAAAAGCGGTTGCTGTGTCCGTCAATCCAGCCCGCACGGCAGGACACGTAGCCAACCGCCATCAAAACCAAAAGCACCGTCATCTGTGAAATTACGTTCCAAATATCCATATACGCCCGCCTATTCCGCGCGCGTACTTCTTCTGCCTAAAACCTTACAACCGAGTCCGGCGCATAATCTATAGGGATTATAGCGCGAAGTGCAAAATTTGTCAATGCCCGGTTCCTTTATTTTCCGATAAATCCGCGAAGCGCGTCCAGCGCGTCCGCAAGACCGCCCACCTCGTCAATCAGACCGCAGCGAACCGCCTCATATCCGTCGATGATCGTTCCGACATCGTTTGCCAGTTCGCTTGTATTGTTCATCATGGAGCGCAGGTTGTCCTCGGATACATTGGAATGCGCGCAGATAAAATGAATAATGCGATCCTGCATTTTGTCGAAATAGTAAAAGGTCTGCGGCACGCCGATAATCGTACCGCTGGTACGAACCGGATGCAGCGTCATCGTGGCGCTCGGCACAATAAAGGACTTGCGCCCGCATACCGCAAGCGGTACGCCTATGGAATGGCCGCCGCCCAGCACCAGCGAAACTGCGGGCGTCTTCATGGAGGCGACCATCTCGGCAATCGCAAGCCCGGCTTCCACATCGCCGCCCATCGTATTCAGAATCAAAAGCAGACCGTCGATCTCCTCATTTTCCTCAATCGCGCAAAGCAGCGGAATGACATGCTCATATTTCGTCGTTTTCTGCGTGGAATCCAAAATAAAATGCCCCTCGATCTGCCCGATGACGGACAGACAGTGAATCGTCTCCCTTGCGGTCTTAGCCGTCACGCCGCCGCTCTTGGCGATCTCCTCAAGCTGCGCGCCTATGGGAGAGGCCGATGCGTTTGTATCGGCCTCCTGCTTATTTTCCTGATTTTCCTGATTATTTTGCATATCCAAACCCTTTCGTG
>CATYXQ010000053.1 GCA_958414825.1 uncultured Eubacteriales bacterium
CTGCGCACGGCGAGTCGGCGCGATTTTTCTAAGCGCTATTTTTATTCTATACCGATAGAGTAAAATATAGATTTAGTATAGAGTAAGGAGCATGTAAATATGATTAACAACCCCTCGATTGAAGATTTGACCGCAAAAGGCATCAACCGCTATGAACTGGTGATTGCCACAGCCAAATGCGCGCGTCTCATCACAGACGAGTATGTGGAACAGCGCGCGTATGCCGAAAAACTGATCGAGCGCAAGGAGACCGATAAGTCGATCAGCGCGCTGATTGACAAGGACATCCGCGATGAAAAAGCGGTAAAGAACGCCGTGCAGAGGCTTTATGCGGGTCAGTACAGGATTGTGCATGAGGGAGAAGAGGACGCCGGCTGACTATGTCGCGGCAGGTTGTAGGGAGGAGCGCAAATGGCAAAATACGCAAGCGTCTGCCTGTTGGATGTACCCGCGTCCCTCGACCGGCCGTTTGATTACCGTGTTCCGGAGGGTATGCGCGGCCGGGTGATGCGCGGCTCGGTCGTCTTTGTTCCGTTTTCGCGGGCAAACCGGCGGTATATGGCCGTCGTACTGTCTGTCGGCGACCGGACGGAAAGCGAAAATACGAAGGATCTCATTGGGATTCATTCCGAGATTACGCTCTCGGATGAGCAGATGGCGCTCTGCGCGTTTCTGAAAGAATACACGCTTTGCAGCACCGGAGACGCGCTTCGCGCGCTGCTGCCGCCCGCAGCCGCTCTGCGTCCGGCGTCGCGCCCGCAAATGGCGGTGTACGCGCGCCGGACGGGCACGGAGATTTGTCTGCGGGGCGAAAAACAGCGCGCCCTGTATGAGGCGCTGGACACGGAATTCGCTTTGACGGACGTTCTGTTTGCCAAAACGGGCGCGTCCATGGCGCAGCTTCGCGCGCTCGAAAAGCTCGGTGCGGTCGAGCTTCGGACAGAGCCGCGCTGGCGCAACCCCTACGGCGGCGTACTGCCGGGCGGCGGGGAAAATATACTCAGCCCCCATCAGACGGCGGCTTATGAAAAGCTCTGTCGGCTGTATGAGGAGGAGGGCGCGCGGTGCGCGCTGCTGTTCGGCGTGACCGGAAGCGGCAAAACCCGCGTGATGAAAGCCCTGATCGACCGGGTTCTGCGCGACCGCAAAAGCGTGATCGTGCTCGTGCCCGAAATCTCGCTCACACCGCAGACAGTCGGCCTGTTCTGCTCGTTTTACGGCGCGCGGGTCGCGGTGCTGCATTCCTCGCTGTCGGCGGGCGAGCGCTACGACGCCTATCGCCGGATTGCCGCCGGGGAGGTCGATCTTGTCATCGGTACGCGTAGCGCGGTGTTCGCGCCGCTTGCCAATCTCGGCGCCATCATCATTGACGAGGAGCAGGAGCATACCTATAAATCGGACATGAGCCCGAAATACCATGCGCGGGATGTTGCGGCGTTCCGGCTGGGGCGCTGCGGCGGACTGCTTTTGCTGGCCTCCGCGACGCCCTCGGTTGAAAGCTATTACAAGGCTAAAACCGGCGTGTATACGCTGGTCGAACTGACCGAGCGCTACGGCGGGGCGCATTTGCCCGCCGTCTATATCGCCGATATGCGCCGGGAGGCGCTCGGCGGCAATCTGTCGCCATTTGGCGGATTGCTGCGCGAGAAACTCACCGAAACGCTGTCGGGCGGAGATCAGGCCATCCTGTTTCTCAACCGGCGCGGCTACAACGCCTTTCTCAGCTGCCGCGACTGCGGAGAAGCGGTGCTCTGCCCGCGCTGCTCGGTTTCGCTGACCCGTCACCGCACGCAGGGAGGAGATTATCTGCTCTGCCATTACTGCGGGCGCCGGGAAAAAATTCCGGACGTTTGCCCGTCCTGCCGCGGAACGCATCTTGCGTTTATGGGCTACGGCACCCAAAAGGCGGAGGAGGCGTTTCACGAAATTTTTTCGGGGACGCTGCTCCGCATGGATGCGGACACAACGGTCAAAAAGAATGCCTACGATCAAATGCTAAGGCGTTTTCGCGCGCACGGCGCGGATGTGCTGCTCGGTACGCAGATGGTGGCCAAGGGACATGATTTTCCCGACGTTACGCTGGTCGGCGTACTGAACGCGGACGCCGCGCTGTATCTGGACGATTTTCGCGCGGGCGAACGCACATTTTCCATGCTGACACAGGTTATCGGCCGCGCGGGGCGCGCGAAAAAGCGCGGCGCGGCCGTGATTCAGACGATGAATCCGAATCACGAGGTCATCCGGCTTGCCGCCGCGCAGGATTATAAGGCTTTTTATGAGCGGGACATTCGCTTGCGGGAGAGCTTTACGTTCCCGCCCTTTTGCGACATCGCGGTGATTTCAGTCTCCTCGCGCACCGAAGCGGCGGTATCGTCTGCGGCGACGGCGCTTTTCGAGGAACTCAGACGTTTGATGAACGGTGCGTTTCGGGATGTGCCCGTGATTTCGTTCGGTCCGTTTGAAGCGCCGGTCTACAAGATGGACGCCACTTACCGGATGCGCGTAGTGCTCAAATGCCGGCGCAGCAAGCAGCTGCTCCGGATGCTCGGCGCGCTGCTTGAAACCTTTTCGGCGCCCGCGTACAAAGCGGTTTCGGTCGGCGTGGACGTCAATCCCACAAATCTCTGAAATATACGATTATATTCCGATTTAATAAAAGAGGTAGAAAATGGCAAAACTGCACATTATAAAGGAGGGCGATCCGCTGCTCCGAAAAATCAGCCGTCCGGTTACGGAGATCACGCCGCGGATTTTGACGCTGCTTGACGATATGGCCGAAACCATGCGCGCGGCCAACGGATGCGGCCTTGCGGCCGTACAGGTCGGCGTGCTTCGGCGCATTGTGGTCATCGAGACCGAGCAGGGCAAACTGCTTGAACTGATTAATCCCGAAATTATCCGCGCCGAGGGCGAGCAGCAGGAAACGGAGGGGTGCCTTTCGATTCCGGGGCGTTACGGCATTACCCGCCGACCGGCCAAGGTGACGGCGCGCGCCATGAACCGGCGCGGCAAATATTTTGAAGTAACCGGAGAAGACCTGCTTGCGCGGGCGCTCTGTCATGAAATCGATCATCTGGACGGCAAGTTGTATACCGACTGTGTCGTCCGTATGCTGAGCAAGTCGGAAATCGACGAATAAGACTTAAAGTGAACTGTCGGAGGTGACAATTTGAGGATCCTGTTTATGGGAACGCCGGATTTTGCGCTGTTTTCGCTCCGCGCGCTTTGCGAGGAAGACGGGCAGGATACGATTGTCGGCGTCCTGACGCAGCCCGATAAGCCGAAAGGGCGGGGATATGCGCTGACGCCGCCGCCGGTCAAAGTCTATGCAGAGCGGCGCGGCGTTCCGGTTTACCAGCCGCAAACCCTGCGCGACGGCGCGATAGAGGATATTCTGCGCGCGCTCGACCCGGAACTGGTCGTCGTGGTCGCCTATGGAAAAATCCTGCCGCGCTATGTGCTTGAATATCCAAAGCACGGCTGCATCAATATTCATGGTTCGCTGCTTCCGCGCTACCGCGGAGCCGCCCCCATGCAGCGCGCGATTATGGAGGGGGAGACGGTCAGCGGCGTGACCTCCATGTATATGGCCGAGGGACTGGATACCGGAGACATGCTGCTGCGCGAACAGGTGGAGATTCTGCCGGACGATGATTTTGAGGCGGTGCATGACAAGCTCGGCGCTGCGGGCGGCCGGGTGCTGCTCCGCACGTTGGATGCGCTTCGGCGCGGGGCGCTTCATCCGATCAAACAGGACGATGCGCTGGCCACATATGCGCATAAGATCGAAAAGGAAGAATGTCGGCTTGATTTTGCTGAGGATGCGCGCCGTCTTTCCAATAAAATCCGCGCCCTGTCGCCGTTCCCGCTTGCCTATACGACGTTTGCAAACGGAAAAAAGCTGAAAGTCGTGCGCGCCGCGGCTGAGACGGGGAACTTTGACGCGGCGCCCGGAACCGTGATTTCTGCCGACCGCGGCGGCGTGCGCGTTGCCTGCGGAAGCGGATGTCTGTGTCTGACGCGCTTTCGACCTGAAGGAAAGGGAGAGCAGTCGGCCGCCGATCTTCTCAACGGGCGGCAGATTGCGGCGGGGGATATTTTAGGCAAAGAGGTTTAAAGGATGTTTTTTATTGACTATTGGTATTATATTTTGGTTGTTCCGGCGCTGATTTTGTCGCTGCTGGCCACAGCGAACGTCAAAAGCACGTTTGCCAAATACAGCGCCATGCCCTCCGCCGGCGGAATGACCGGCGCGGACAGCGCCCGGCGGATTCTGGATGAAAACGGTCTGTACGACGTGCGGATAGAACCGGTGTCCGGCGAGCTTACCGACCATTATGATCCGCGTTCCAATACGATTCGCCTGTCCGAGAGCGTCTATGGGGCGCAGACTGCGGCCGCCGTCGGCGTCGCCGCGCATGAGGCGGGACACGCGGTGCAGTATGCGACCGGGTATTTCCCGATCAAGCTGCGCGCGGCTATGATCCCGGTCACGCAGATCGGCTCCAATCTGGCCATGCCGCTTGTGCTGCTCGGTCTTTTGCTCGGCTTTGAGCAGCTTGCCATGGTCGGCGTGATCGCGTTTTCACTCGCCACGCTGTTTCAGCTTGTGACCCTGCCTGTCGAGTTCAACGCCTCCGCCCGCGCGGTTCGCTCGCTTGAGAATTCGGGACGGATGGACGAGGCGCAGATTCGGGGGACGAAGCGCGTACTGACTGCCGCCGCGCTGACCTATGTTGCGGCGCTTGCTCTTTCGCTTGCCAACCTGCTTCGGCTGTTTTTGCTGGTCGGCGGCAGGAACCGCCGACGCTGAGCTATGCCGCAGGTCATAAATGTGCGCAAAGAAGCGCTTCGGCTGCTGCGCGAGGCTGAACAAAAGGATGCGTATCTGTCGCGGATTTTGGACGGCGCGCTGAAAAACAGTCCACTGTCCGAGCGCGACCGGGCGCTCCTTGCGGCGATTGTATCGGGCGTGACCGAAAAGCAGGTGACGCTTGACTACTGCATCGACGCGCTCTGCCGCACCGACGAAAAACCGGGCGCGCGTATGCGGATGATTCTGCGTATCGGTACGTATCAGCTTTTGTTTCTCGACCGCATTCCGCAACATGCCGCAGTAGCTGAGACGGTTGCGCTTGGCAAGAGTCCGGGCGAGCGCGCGTTTATAAACGGACTGCTCCGCACGATGGCGAGAAAGCTTTCGGCGGGCGCGGTCAAAGCTGCGGCCGACGCGCCTTTCGGCGCGCATAAAAAAAACGCCCTGGCTGCCGCGCGGATTGCCGCTGTAGCCGATTTACCGAAAGACCCGACTGCGCGCCTTGGCGTCCTGTATGCCTTTCCCGCCGCGGTCGTGCGGCTGTTTGAGGAGAATCTCGGCGAGCGCGCCGCAGAAGCGCTGTCGGCGCTTGCGTCTTTGCCGCCGACAACAGTTTGTATCAATACCCTGCGTTTGGATGTGCCGGAGGCGCTTGCGCGTCTGCATAAGGCGGGTATCGCGGCGGAAAAGTGTCCGGATGCGCCGCGCGGCATTCTGATTTTGCAAAATATCGCATATGCATCGATTGAGGCCGCGCTGGGCGCAGGGAACTTCTTTGTACAGGACGAGGCTTCGCAGCTTGCGGTGACGGCGCTTGCGCCGCGCGCGGGCGAGACCGGCGCGGATGTGTGCGCCTGCCCCGGTTCTAAAAGCTTTCACGCGGCGCTTTTGATGGAAAACCGCGGACAAATCTTTTCTTCGGATCTCCACGAGAGCAAGCTCTCGCTGATTCAGAGCGGCGCGGAAAAGCTGGGCGCTGACATTTTAAAAATCTCCGCCCGCGATGCGCGGGACGCGCGCCCCGAGCTTGCCGGGAAATGCGATTTTGTCATTTGCGACGTGCCCTGTTCAGGACTCGGCGTTCTGGCCAAGAAGCCGGATATCCGCCATCGCTGCGCGCTTCTTCCTGAAGAGCTTGCGCCGCTCGGTTATGAAATTCTGTGCGCCGCGGCGAAAAATCTGCGTCCCGGCGGTCGGCTGCTCTATTCCACCTGCACGCTTACAAAACTGGAAAACGAACAAAATTATTATAAATTTTTAGATTCCCATGCGGACTTCTCTCCGCTCGATTTTACGGTCGGCGGTGTGCGGAGCCGCGGGGGCTGCGTGACGCTTCTGCCAAACGGAACGCGCGACGGCTTCTTTTTCGGACTGATTGTCCGCGGAGAACAATATGAACAAAATTGACGTCGGTTCCATGTCCCGCGATGCGCTGGAGGCCTATATCCGCTCCATTGGGGCGCCTGCTTTTCGCGCCGGGCAGATCCGCGCCTGGCTTTGCCGGGGCGTGGACTTTGAAGATATGACCGATCTTCCGCTGTCCTTTCGTCAAAAGCTTGCGGATACCTGTTACAGCGGCATTCCGAAAATTGAAAAAAAGCTGGTTTCGGCTGTTGACGGGACGATTAAATATCTTTTTTCTTTTCCGGATGGGGAAACGGTTGAGTCGGTGGTCATGTTTTATAAACACGGCACGACCATTTGTATTTCCTCGCAGGTCGGCTGCCGCATGGGCTGCCGCTTCTGCGCTTCCACGCTCGGCGGGAGGGCGCGCAACCTTACCCCCTCTGAAATGCTCGGCCAGATTGCCGCTGCAGGTCGGGACGCGGGCGAGCGCATCGACGGCGTCGTGATGATGGGGATCGGCGAGCCGCTGGATAACTATGACAATACGCTTTCCTTTCTGCGCCTGGTCACGTCTTCTGACGGGATGAACATCGGCGCGCGCCATATATCGGTTTCCACGTCGGGACTTGCGGATAAAATCCGTATGTTAGCAAAGGAAAATCTACAGATCACGCTGTCCATATCCCTACATGCGGCGACCGACGAGACGCGGAGCGCGCTGATGCCGGTCAACAAAAAATGGCCGCTTGACGCGCTGCTGAGCGCCGCGCGGGATTACTTTGCCGCCACTGGACGGCGGATCTCAATGGAGTACACCCTGATTCCGGGAAAGAATGATTCACCCAGGGACGCCAGGATGCTCACGGCGCTGCTTCGCCGGTATTTTTCAAAAGAGGATGCGCTGCATGTCAACCTGATTCCGGTTAACGCAGTAGCGGAGAGCGGGTTTCGGACGGGCAGCCGGGCGCAGGCTCTTCAATTTCAAAAGACACTGGAGCAGCTGGGCGTTGCCGCTACCGTGCGGCGCACGCTCGGCCCGGATATAAACGCCTCCTGCGGACAGCTTCGCAGGGGACAGACCGTGCATACGGAGGAGACAACATGAAATTTTTTGCAATCAGCGATGTCGGCAGCGTCCGTGAGCGGAACGAGGACTGCTGTCTTACGAAGGAGTATGCGGACGGCGCTCTCTTTGCCGTATTTGACGGCATGGGCGGCGCCAACGCGGGCGAAGTCGCTTCAGCGACGGCGCGCGACGAGGTGGAAGCTTATTTCGATCTGTTTTTTGCAGAAAAGAAAATGAACGAGCCGGCTGCTATACAGGCGGCGCTTGCCACGGCGGCGGACCGCGCCAATGCGAAGATTTTTGCGATGGCGTCGGGCAATCCGGACTGCGAGGGCATGGGCACCACGCTTGTGGCCGCGCTCTGTGTCCGTGAAAAAATTTACATTGCCAATGTCGGGGACAGCCGCGCCTATCTGATTGACCGGGAGGGGACGGTGCAGCTCACGCGCGACCATTCGTTTGTGCAGTATCTGGTGGACATTGGCAAGATCACGCCAGAGGAAGCGCGCACCAATCCGAAAAAGAACATAATTACCCGCGCCGTGGGCGTGGAAAAAGAGGTCAGCGTGGACGTATTTGTGCTGGAAAAAATGGAGTACGCGGGCAAAACGCTGCTTCTGTGCTCGGACGGCCTGTCGGGGTATATTGACCCGGCCGCCATGACAAAGACGTTTGCTGAAAACAGCGATTGCGAATCTTTTACACGGGCGCTTGTAGACGCCGCAAACGCGGCGGGGGGCAGCGATAACATCACCGCAGTAGCGGTCAGCCTGTAAAATTTCCGGAGGAACTGTAAGGGAATGGATGCATACAACAACTATATTGGACTGATGTTAGACGACCGCTACCGGCTCAAGCGCTTAGTCGGCGTTGGCGGTATGGCTATGGTATTTGAAGCGGACGACGTCTTCCGCAAAACGGTCGTCGCCGTGAAGATATTAAAGGACGAATTTGCCTCGGACGAGGTGTCCGTTCAGCGCTTTATCAACGAATCCAAAGCCGTCCTGATGCTTTCGCATCCCAACATCGTCAAGATTTTTGACGTGTCGGTCAAGGGCGAATATAAATATATCGTTATGGAATATATCGACGGCATCACGCTCAAGTCCTATATGCAGAGAAAGGGTGCGCTGTCGGCCAAGGAGACGATCTCCTATTCGATTCAGATTCTGCGGGCGCTTGAACATGCGCATCTCGGCGGGGTCGTCCACCGGGACATCAAGCCGCAGAATATTATGCTGCTGAGAAACGGGCAGATCAAAGTGACCGACTTCGGCATCGCGAAGCTGCCCGACGCAAAGACGCTGACCGCCACGGACAAGGCGATCGGCACGGTCTACTATATCAGCCCGGAGCAGGCTGCAGGTGAAAAGGGCATCGACCGCCGGACCGATCTGTACTCTGTCGGCGTGTTGATGTATGAAATGATTACGGGACGCCTGCCTTTTGACGGCGAAAACCCGGTCAGCATCGCGCTCAAACAGATCAATGAAAATGCGAAAGCGCCGACCGAACTGATTCCGACCATCCCGCGCGGGTTGGAGCAGATCATTCAGTTTGCGATGGAAAAGGATAAGGACAAGCGTTTTCAGACCGCAACGCAGATGATCGATCTTTTGGAAAAAATCCGGGAGAATCCGGGCGTTGTTTTTCGCCAGAAGAACACGCCGCAAAAGAATACGCCGGTAGTCGCCAGGCGTACCACGATGCTTCCGATTATTATGGGGGTCGTCACCGCGTTTCTGCTGGTATTTATGATTAGCGCGTTTGTTGTGGTCAATGATATTTTCTTCAGTGACAGCGCGGACAATACCGTTACCATTGAGGTGGAGGAATTTACCGGAAAAGTATATGACCAGGCGCTGATCGAGTCGCTGAAAAAGACCAATTACCGCGTTATCGTCAAATATGAGTATTCCGAAAATGTGGAGAGCGGCGTGATTCTGCGGCAGAGTCCTCTGGCCGGTCAGACCCGCAAGGGACCGAAAAATCAGAAATTTGCGGATCTCACACTCTATGTCAGCCAGGGTGAGAAAACGATTGTGGTGGACAATTACGCCTATTCCGATAAGCGGCAGGCGCAGATTGATCTGCGCAACAAGGGATTCACGGTTGTCATCAACGAGGAGTACAGCGACGTTGTGCCGGACGGCTGTGTGATCGCGACGGTTCCCGCCGCAGGTGAAACGGTTCCCGCAGGCGGCACGATTGTTTTGACCGTCAGCCGCGGAGAAAAAATAGAGACCACCGTTGTGCCGAATTTTGTGGGGACAACCTCGGTTGACGCCTATGAAATGCTGGTCAAGAGTGATTTGCGCCTCGGTTCAATCAGCTATCGGTATGACGAATACGCCGATTACGGCATTATCATCGATCAGAGCCTGACGGCGGGGAGCGAGGTTCCGAAAGGGGTGGCCAAAATCAACTTTGTGATTTCCAAGGGACCCGCGCCAGTCGAGGCAAGCGCTCCTGCGGTGACGACGACCGCACCGTCCGACGAGACAACGAGCTTTGAGGATTGGTTTTCCGAATGGTACGGACAGTGAGAGTCGAGACTGGAAAAATCATCCGCGGCGTCGGCGGCAAATATGAAATTTTGTGCGGAGATACGCTGTACTCCGCACGCGCCCGCGGCGTCTTTCGGCATGAACAGATTTCGCCTGAGGTCGGCGATGCGGTTGCCCTCCGGCTCGGAGAGAGCGGAGAGGGGTACATAGAGCAGATTCTTCCGAGAAAGAATCTGCTGATCCGCCCGCCGCTTGCGAATCTGGATCTGATGCTGATCTGCGCGTCGGCGGCAAAGCCCGCGCCCGCCCTATCCACACTCGATAAACTCAGCGCCATCTGCGTACATTCGGACATTTCGCCTGTGTTTATCGTGACCAAAAGCGATATTGACGCCGAAGCGTCCGCGCGCCTTTCCCGGATTTACAGCCAAAGCGGTTTTCGGACGTTTGAGGTCAGTTCTCTGTCGGGCAAAGGCATAGACGCAGTGCGCGCCTTCCTTTCAGAGACGCTGTCGGAAAAGACCGCCGCGCTTGCGGGGGCGTCCGGCGTTGGCAAATCCACATTGCTCAATCTTTTGTTTCCGGGCTTTGGACTTGCGACCGGGGACGTCAGCGAAAAGATCGCCCGCGGGCGGCATACGACGCGCCATGTGGAACTTTTTCCCGCGCTTGGAGGCTTGATTGCCGACACGCCCGGCTTCAGTATGCTGGATTTTATGCGCTTCGATTTTATGGAAGTTTCGGATCTTGCAAACGCTTTTCCGGAATTTGCTCCGTACCTCGGCACGTGCCGCTATGCGGACTGTACGCATCTTCGGGAAGAGGGGTGTTCGGTCGTTGAAGCGGTTCGGGACGGAAAAATCGAAAAATCCCGTCACGAAAGTTATGTGGAACTGTATACTGTATTAAAGGATAAAAAAGCATGGCAAAAGCCGCCGCGCTTCTGACTTTCTTTGAAAACGGCTTTACTTTTGCCGCGCAGTCATGTATAATCAAAGGCACGAGGTGATCGCATGAAACAAAAAAACGCGCGCGCCGCGCAAAAGGGCGGGAACACGCTTCGTCTGGACATAAACCTGACGCTTCCCGATTTTTCAAAGCTTGGAAAAAAGCTGAAAAAAGCCCGGCGCGATCTGCAATATGATATATCGGCTATCCGTGACCGCGACCCCGCCGCGACGAGCGATCTTGAGGTTCTGCTGCTCTATTCCGGGCTGCACGCGGTTCTTTTTCACCGCGCCGCACATGCGCTTTACAAAAACGGGCACACCATCAGCGCGCGCGCGATCAGTCAGGGCGCAAAATTTTTGACCGGAATTGAGATTCATCCCGGCGCAAAGATCGGCCGCGGACTGGTGATTGACCACGGCAGCGGCGTGGTTATCGGAGAAACTGCCGAGATCGGCGACAACTGCACGCTCTATCAGGGCGTGACGCTCGGCGGTACCGGCAAACACACCGGAAAGCGCCACCCGACGCTGCACGACAATGTGCTGGTCGGCGCGGGCGCAAAGGTATTGGGGCCGTTTGAGGTTGGTTCTGGCGCGAAAATCGCGTCCAACGCCGTGGTGCTTGAAGCCGTACCTGAAAACGCCACCGCCGTGGGCGTCCCTGCGCGCGTTGTGCGCATCAATGGGGAAAAGGTCAAGGAAGCGCTTGACCATGTGCATATTCCCGACCCCGTGGCGCAGGAGATCTGCCGTGTGGAGCGGAGAGTGTGGGAACTGGAAAACAAACTGAAACAGTATGAGGAGACGGCAGACGCCGTCCCGAATGAAGCTACGGCCGAAGCGCCGAGGGAAGAATAAATTTACGGAGAATACCATGCAGTTTTACAATACGCTGACCAGAAAAAAAGAAGAATTTGTCCCGCTTGAGGCGGGCAAGGTAAAAATGTATGCCTGCGGTCCCACCGTATACAACTTTTTCCATGTGGGGAACGCGCGCTGCTTTGTCGTGTTTGATATGCTTCGCCGGTATCTTGAATACCGCGGCTTTGACGTGACCTTCGTGCAGAATTTCACCGACATTGACGACAAGGTGATCCGGCGCGCAAACGAGGAGGGCGCGGCCTATTCAGACATTGCCGACCGGTATATCGCCGAGTATTTTACGGATGCAAAGGGACTGGGTATCCGCGCGGCTTCGGTGCATCCCAAGGCGACGGACAATATCGATATGATTATCAGCATCGTACAGACGCTGCTCGATAAGGGATACGCGTATTTAGCGGACGGAGACGTGTATTTCCGCACGTCCAAATTTCCGGAGTACGGCAAGCTCTCGCATATGCCGATTGAGGATTTGGAGGCGGGCGCGCGCATTGATGTGGCGCTTCATAAGGAAAACCCGCTTGATTTCGCGCTCTGGAAAGGGGCAAAACCCGGCGAGCCCGCCTGGGATTCTCCGTTCGGCGCCGGCCGTCCGGGCTGGCACATTGAGTGCTCGGCCATGGTGCGCCGCTATCTCGGCGAAACGATCGATATTCACTGCGGCGGTCAGGATTTGACTTTTCCGCATCACGAAAACGAGATCGCGCAGTCCGAGTGCTGCACCGGACGTCCGTTCGCGCGTTTCTGGCTCCACAACGGCTATATCAACATCGACAACAAAAAAATGTCCAAGTCGCTCGGCAATTTCTTTACAGTGCGCGAGATTGCAGATGAGTTCGGTTATCTGCCGATCCGCCATTTCATCCTGAGCGCGCACTACCGCAGTCCGATCAACTTTTCCCGTGAGATTATCGCACAGTCGGCCGCGGCGCTTGAACGTATCTTCAACTGCGGCGCCGATGCGGAATTTTATTTGGCCAACGTCAAGGCGGACGTATCTCTGCCGGACGAGAATGACGCGCTTGAACGCGCAAGAAACGCAAAGCGCGCGTTTATCGAGGCGATGGACGACGATTTTAATACCGGAAGCGCGATTGCGTCGGTTTATGATATTGTAAAGGAACTCAATCTCCTGGTTAAAAACGGCGCTTCTCTTACGGCAGTGCGGGAAGTCAAAGCGCTGTATGACGAATTGACTTCGCTGCTCGGCTTTGTGCGCGAGGAACAGTCGGACGCGGATTTTATTCGCGAGATCGAAGAACAGATTGCCGCGCGCACTGCGGCAAAGCAGCAAAAGGATTATCGGCGCGCGGACGAAATCCGCGCGGCGCTGCTTGAGCGCGGCGTGGTGCTGGAGGACACGCGCGAGGGAACCAAATATAAGATCGAAAAATAAAGAGATAAAAGCGGATGACCGAAACCCTTGTGTTTCGGTCATCCGCTTTTTCGTGCAGTGAGGCGGTCGGAAAATCTGAGCATATCGACAGGCTTTGCCGCTTGACATAGGACGCCTGCGCCGTCAGATTTCATTTGTCTGTTTATTATTCGACGCCGAGCAGCGATTTTTTGTTGATTGCGGCGTACAGCGCGGCGGTGACCGAACAGAGAACAACCAGCCACAACGCCATAATCCAGTCGGCGGGGACGGTATTTTTCAGCAAAATCAGCAGCACGACCGGCACAAATACGCTCACAAGGTCAATCAGCATGGCGACCATCGTAGACATACTCTGCTTGACGGCGCGCGCCTCGTTTTCCCAGTTCAGCATCGGCATGGACAGATTGACCGCAAGTCCGGCCACAGCCGAAAACAGCGTATAAGCCATCGGTATAAGGAGAATCCAAAGCGCGGCGGTAAACGAGGGTTTCAGCGCAATGATGCTGAGTACAGACGCGGCAAGGCAGGCCGGTACAAAGATCACAAGGTGAACCAAAATTTTGCTGTCCAAAATATCTTTTGTGCGCACCGGCAGCGTCTTGGCAAT